>PMWR01000538.1 GCA_003166055.1 Acidobacteriaceae bacterium | reverse complement strand
AAATTCTGCTCGCTCATCGGCGGCCTCACATACTTCGACTTGTTCAGCGCCGGCAGCGCCAGCGGCTCCGGAGTCAGGTCGTGATACGGGATCATCGACAGCAGATGCCGGATCACATTCAGCCGCGCTCTTTTCTTGTCTTCCGCATTCACCACAAACCATGGTGCCTGCTTGATGTCGGTCACCGCAAACATCTCGTCTTTCGCGCGCGAGTAATCCGCCCAGTGCTTGCGCGATTCCAGGTCCATCGGGCTCAGCTTCCAGCGCTTGGTCGGCTTGCTCATGCGGTCCTGAAAGCGGTGCTCCTGCTCCTCGTCGCTCACGCTGAACCAGTACTTGATCAGCACGATTCCTGACCGCACCAGCATCCGCTCAAACTCCGGACAGCTATGCATGAACTCCTGGTATTCCGCCTCTGTGCAGAAACCCATCACCCGCTCCACGCCGGCGCGGTTATACCAACTGCGATCGAACAGCACCATCTCCCCCGCCGCCGGCAAATGCTCCACATAACGCTGGAAGTACCACTGCGTCTTCTCCCGCTCGGTCGGCGTGCCCAATGCCACCACCCGGCAGATGCGCGGGTTCAGCGATTCGGTAATGCGCTTGATGGCTCCGCCCTTCCCTGCCGCGTCGCGCCCTTCAAACAGCACCACCACGCGCAGCTTATCGTGGCGAACCCACTCCTGNNAGCTTCACCAGCTCCACCTGCAGACGACGCAGTTCGCGCTCGTAGTCGCAGTCTTTGCCCAGCTGCATCCCCTGCGCGCAATCGGGCGCCTGCCCTGCCACGGCAGCAGGTTTGCCGCTGAGATGTTTCCCGGTGAGCCCTTTTTCATTCTCCTCAACGCGCGAATGTTTCTTCTTGGCCTTGTCTTTCATGAGTCGTTCTCCGGTGTGATGCCATCAAGCCGCTGAGCTTCTTTTCAGACCATGAGCCGCTCATGCGTGCCCTCGGCCCGCCATTCTACTCTTATCGGCAGTCTTTGCTTTGTGACGACCAGAGCTTGCTGAGAGGGTCGGCGCTCTTACTCTTTATCCTTTGCGGCTGGCAGGTCCTCTTCCACCGGCTCCACGCGAATCTTGGCGATCCGCCGCCCATCCATCGCCACCACGGTCAGTCGCCTGCCCTCGAAGACAACGCCTTCTCCAGCCTCGGGAATATGCCCCAGCCGCATCAGCACAAATCCGGCCAGCGTCTCCACACCGCCTTCGCGCGGCAGGCTCCATTGCATCTGCGTCTCCAGGTCGCGCAGGTTCACGCCGCCATCCATCAGCAGCGCGCCGCTCGCAGTGGTCAGCACAGGCACTGTGGGCGAATCGAACTCGTCTTCCAGTTCGCCCGTCAGTTGCTCAATGGCGTCTTCCGAGGTCACCAGCCCCACGGTCGACCCATACTCGTCGACCACGATCGCCAGATGCCTCCGCCGTTGCTGAAAGTCGCGAATCAGGTCCAGCACCGACCGCGTCTCCGGAACCACCAGCACATCCCGCATCACCTGGCTCAGCTTCAGCTCCACAAACGGAGTAGCGGACCGCGAGGTCGAGCGGACATACATCAGCCGCGAAAGATCCTTCGAGTAGACCACTCCCACAATATGCTCCGGTCCGCGCGTCTCGTCGTAGACCGGAACGCGGGAGTGCTTGCGCTCAATGACCTTCGCGCTGGCCTCTTCCACAAACATGTTGGAGGGCAATGAAAAAATCTTTGGCCGCGGTGTCATGATCTCGCGAATCGAGACTTCATCCAGTTCCAGGGTCCGGTGAATGAGCGTCTCCTGAAACTTGGGCAGCACGCCCATGCGCCGCGCCGCCGTGGCAATCAACTTCAGCTCCTCCGGTGAATGCACCTGTGCGCGTTCCGACATCGGAATGTCGAATCCCCGCAGAATCACGGCTGCGGAAGTTTTGAGAAACCGCACCGCGGGACGCACCACGGCCATGAACACCAGCATCGGCGGAGCCACAGCAACGGCCAGCGCCTCCGCCCGCCGCAACGCCAGAGACTTGGGCACCAGTTCGCCCACAACCACGTGGAAGTAGGTGATCAGCGCAAACCCCAGAACCACAGCCACAATGTGCGCGTAAAGCAATGCATGCGGCTCGGTCAGCGGCAACACTCCCAGCCAGCCCAGCAGAACATTGGCGGCCAGCGGTTCGCCAATCCAGCCCAGAGCCAGCGAGCAAAGCGTGACGCCGAGCTGGACTGCGGGCAGAAAGTCGTCCAGATCCTGCTGCAGGCGGCGGACCGCCCGCGCCCCCGGAACCCCGGCAGCCAGCATCTGCTCGATGCGCGTGTCGCGAATTGAAACCAGCGCGAACTCCGCAGCCACAAAAAAAGCGTTGGCCAGAATCAGCATGGCGACAGCGACGAATTCGAGCAGCGGCAGACCGTGCATCTCGGTGTGAGAATAGCACTTCAGAGATCGGAGATCAGGGTTCAGGCGTCAGGGATCAGATATCAGCTGGCCTTGTATCAGCGCGGGGCCCACTGACTGCTGAACAATTCACCCCAGCGCAATTCTTCCAACGCTTTGTATCAGGGCATGACTTCAGTCGTGCCGAAAGAACCCCACAAATGACCCGGGCTTTACAGGCTGCGGAAAAACTCGCCCAAACGGTAATTCTCCCAGGCTTTGTATCAGGGCCTGACTTCAGCCGGGCCGCAAGCTCTTGAAAATGAGAGAAGGGGCTTCAGCCCCTGCGCCATTTTCCAAGATTCAACCCTAAACCTGCCTTTCTCCGCAGCTGTTTTGCCCCTGCTCCCCTGGGAACCACGGACAACCGCCTTGCGTATGGAACTCAGGGATGGAAATCCCGACCTTGGGTGACGGCGACCGGACCAACCCGTCTCACTGAACAGGTTCATCCGCTTGATCGTTTGAGTTCAAAGCGTTTCGAATTCATCAATTCTTAATACCGCGGACGACCGCGGCTGCGTTTATACGTTGGGAGGCTTCGGTGGCTGCAGCACGAAAGAGCAGGCGATTCTGGATTTGGTTGAGCGTTGGGTTGATTGTGCTTCTGGCGGGTGCCGGCGTGGGCCTGGCGCACCTGGCAAAGGGCTCGTCCATCGACTCCAACAGGATTGCCAAGGTAACCCGCGGCGACGTGGCCAAATCCGTGGTCGCCACGGGAAAGATCCAGCCCATCACCAAGGTGGAAGTCAAGAGCAAGGCCTCAGGCATCGTTGAAAAGCTCTACGTAGACATCAATAATGTCGTCCACAAGGGTCAGGAGCTGGCGCAACTCGACCAGCAGGAGATTTCGGCGCAGGTTGAGGCGCAGCGCGCCCAACTCGGCGCGGCGCAGGCCAACGTCGGCACCTACGAAGCCAACATCGAACAGGACAAGGTGAACGCGGCCGCGCCCGACCTGCCGATGTACAAACTCACCCTCGACCGCAATCAGGAGATGGCCAAAGACGGCATCGTCAGCCAGCAGGCGCTCAACGACGCCAACAAGGACTACCTTGCCGCGCTCACCCGGCGCGACTCTTCCAAGGCGCAGATCGGCGTCGACACCGCCAAGCTGCGCCAGGCCAAGGCCCAGGTTGCGCAGAGCCAGGCCAGCCTTAAGCAGCTTGAAGAACAGCTCAGTTACACCACCATCGTTGCTCCCATGGACGGCGTGATCCTCTCCCGCGATGTCGAAATCGGCGACGCGGTCAGCTCCATCCTCGTCCTTGGCTCCACGGCCACGCTGGTCATGACCGAGGGCGACGTCAACGAAGTCTATGTGCAGGGCAAGGTGGACGAGGCCGACATCGCACACGTCTACCTCGGCCAGCCCGCTCGCATCAAGGTCGAGAGCTTCCGCGACCGAGTCTTCAATGGCAAAGTGACCAAAATCTCCCCCATGGGCGTTGAAAAGGACAATGTAACCACCTTCGAGGTGCGCGTCTCCATCAACAACCCCAACGGCGAGTTGAAGGCCCTGATGACCGCCAACGCCGAAATCCTGCTCGACGAGCACAAAGGCGTCCTGACCGTTCCCGAAAACGCGGTCGTCTACGACAACCAGAAGAACGCTTCGGTTGAAGTTCCCGACAAGAGCAAAAAAGACGGCCAGCGCAAGGTTGATGTGAAAGTGGGCCTGTCGAACGGAAGCGTCACGGAAATCGTCAGTGGTCTGAAAGAAGGCGACCAGGTCGTGTTGCAGCAGTAAAACAGTGGTTAGTTTTCAGTGAACAGCGAACAGCTCGAAACTGTCCATCGCCGCACATCGATGTCCGGAATCGAACAACAAGATTTGCAGAGAAACCCGAATCCCAAGCCCCAACCAAAGATTCAGTTGGAGTTAACCCAACTCCACCTTTGGCAACCCGGATGCTGCAAGCAACATCGGAATGCCGGTCACTGACAACTGACCACTAACCACTAATCACTGTTTTACCGTCCCGGAGGCACCAATGAAACACCTCATTGCAGTAGCGGCAGCCCTCGCACTGGCGGCAATTCCGGCGCTGGCATCCGAGGCTACCTTCGACCGCAACCTGACCGTCAACGGACGGGTTGAGCTCTCCGTAGCAACCGGCTCCGGCTACGTTCACATCACCCGCGGATCAGGCAGCCGCCTCCACATCTCCGGCCGCGTTCGTTCAAACTGGGGCGGCAGCGACGAGAAGGTGCGGGAGATCGCCGCCAACCCGCCCATCGAGCAGACCGGCAACATCGTCCGCATCGGCCACCATGAAAATCTCCACAACATCAGCATCGATTACGACATCGAAGCCCCCGCCGACTCTTATCTCGATGCCACCACCGGCTCCGGCGACATTACCGACGACGGCGTTGGCGAGAATGCCAGGCTCAACACCGGCTCCGGCTCCATTCACGCCACCGGCCTCAAGGGTGGCTTTACCGTCGGCACCGGGTCGGGAAACATCTCCGCCGACCAGATCGGCCAGGGCGACGTGAAAGCGGAAACCGGCTCCGGCTCCATCGAACTGCACAATCTCAAAGGTGCACTCCACGCCCACACCGGCTCCGGCAACATCAGGGTCAACGGATCTCCGGTCTCGGAATGGAAGCTGGGCACGGGTTCCGGCAGCGTCGATCTCACCGTTGGAAATACCGGCCTCACTCTCGACGCCTCCACCGGCTCCGGCAAAATCTCCACCGACCATGAAATGACGGTGCAGGGCTCGTTCGATCGCCACCACATGACCGGCAAGCTCAACGGCGGCGGCCCTACCGTCCGTGTTGAAACCGGCTCGGGCAACATCGAAGTTCACTAAAGTCAGGTTCGCCAGGGTTCGGTTCGATAGGGCCCGTTTCGCTAGCATTCCGGGCTGCCCGGCCGCATCGGGCGCCCAACAAGTTTGTTCCTCAGGCGAGGTCTGCAAAGCTCCTTGGGACGGCCTCGCCTGTCTTTTTCCCTCCCCCAAAATCAATCAATAA
>PMWR01000026.1 GCA_003166055.1 Acidobacteriaceae bacterium | reverse complement strand
AAGTTGTCACAAGCCGAATACGACCGGCAAAAGGGCATTGTCGAGCAGCACTTGAAACCCTTCTTTGTGTCCATGCGGCTGGCAGCAATCCGACGGAAGGACGTTGCCGGTTACATCGACGGGCGCGTAGGCAAAGTTTCGGATGGCTCGATTATCAAAGAGGTCAATACCCTGAAGCGCCTTTTTTCCGTAGCAGTGGAGAAAGGGAAGATCGAGGTCAATCCAGCGCATAAAGCTCCCATCCCTCAAGCGCCGGAAGGGCGAAGCCGCTTTCTGTCGCCGGAAGAGCTTGGCAATGTGTTAAAGGCTTGCCCGCCGTGGCTGCGTCCGATTGCAGGGCTAGCGGTGAGTCTGGGGACGCGGCGTGGAGAGTTGCTCAGAGTCAGATGGGAAGACGTGNNGACTTCCCGATTATGCCGACTCCGGTCATGTAACGTGCTTTCTCTTCCCGTTCAGCGCGGAGTTCCGCGTCTTGCCATCAGATTGCAATCGGCATAATTATGAGGTCTCCTTTTCATGGCATTGATGCCAGGAAAAGGAGAAGACGCATGAAGAGTAATTCCACCCAGACCGATGGGCGTTTACAGGTCGGCCCGTTCGAGTCCCATGTTCGAACGTTTTCAGATTCGCTGGTGAAGGACGGCTATGCGGATCAGACCGTTCGGTCGAAAATGTTGTTGATCGAGGATCTTGCACAGTGGTTGCTACGGACCGATCTGCCAGCCAAAAAGATCGACGAAGAACAATTCGAAGAATTTTTCAAGCAGAAGCGGGGACTTCACAGGGGCGATTCAACAACGCTTGAGCAGTTTCTGGATCATCTTCGAAAGAACAGCTTTGTTCCCGATCGAAAGCCGTGTATAGATGATTCGCCCTTGACCGGAATTCTTTGCCGGTACGAGAAGTATTTGTGCTCGGAGCGTGGCCTTGCTCCAACTACGATTCTCAACTACCTATCTCTCATTCGGGCATTTCTCCTCGATCGTTTCAAGGAGGAACCATTTCGTCCGGGAGAAGTAAAAGCCTCGGATATATCAGACTATATTTTGCGACGCTGCCATAGCATGGCTGTCAAAAGAGTCCAGCTGCTGACCTCAGCCTTACGGTCTTTCTTCCGCTTTCTGTTTCAGAAGGGGGAACTGCAAGTAGACTTGGCCGCTTCGGTCCCAACGGTAGCGGATTGGCGGCTGTCCACAGTGCCCAAGTACTTGTCGCCGATGGAAGTTGAGCGTGTGCTCAAGGCATGTAATCGCCGCACTGCAACTGGGCGTCGCGACTACGCAATTCTACTTCTGCTTGCGCGTCTCGGTCTCCGCGCCGGCGAAATAGTAGCCCTTCAGATCGATGACATCAACTGGAGAGCAGGTGAATTCGTCGTTCGAGGCAAGGGATTACGACATGATCGAATGCCTTTGCCGGCGGATGTGGGCGAGGCGCTGGCATCCTATCTGCGTCGAGACCGCCCTACATGCAAAACGCGCCGGGTATTTGTTTGCATGAAGGCGCCAATTCGTGGCTTCGCTGGTCCCTCGACGCTGACAACGATTGTTCGCCGCGGCCTCGACCGAGCTGGCCTACACCCCGCTTTTAAGGGATCTCACTTGTTTCGTCACAGCCTCGCTACGTCCATGCTCCACGCCGGGGCAACAATGAGGGAAATAGGTGAAGTCCTTCGACATCGAGTCCCAAACACTACTGAAATCTATGCCAAGGTTGACTTCTCTGGCATGCGCTCGCTGGCACAGCCGTGGCCGATTGGAGGTGGGCTGTGAGTGCACTCGAACAAGCATTGAACGACTACATCAGTATCCGCCACAACCTCGGATTTCGATTCCGGCTTCCGGCAAGCTTATTGCGGAAGTTTGTGGTGTTTCTCGATGCCGAAGGAGCATCGCACATCACCACGAAACTGGCGCTTCGGTGGGCTATACTGCCTTCGAAAGCTCAACCCTCCACCTGGGCTTGGCGTTTGGGGATGGTTCGACGTTTCGCCATCTGGCTCTGCGCCACTGATCCTCGCACCGAGGTTCCTCCTGTCGGCATTCTCCCGCATCGTTACCGGCGCAAACCCCCTCACATTTATAGCGACGCGGAAATCGACGAAATCCTTCGTCGAACCCAACAACTTCCATCTGTGAAGAATCTCCGAGCCAAGACGTATACCACTCTCTTCGGTCTGCTGGCGGTCACTGGAATGCGGGTAAATGAAGCCGTCGGACTCGACCGGTCGGATGTCAACCTCGACCTCGGAATTCTTCATATCCGCCGCACGAAGTTTGGGAAATCGCGTTACGTTGCGGTTCATCCCACCACTGCAGATGCTCTGAAAAACTACGCCGAAACCAGAGATCGTCTGTTCCGTGCATCCTTGACGCCGGCGTTCTTTATCTCCGAGCGTGGTAGTCGGATTACCGATTGCATGGCGCGATACACCTTCGCCAAGTTATCCCAACAGCTCGGCCTCCGCTTATCAGCCAAAGGTCACGGTCGCGGTCCACGGCTCCATGATATGCGGCATCGATTTGCCGCTCGCACCTTGATCAACTGGTATCGCGACGGGGTAGATGTCGAACGAGAACTTCCCAAGCTGGCCACCTATCTGGGGCACGTCCACGTGAACGATACCTACTGGTACCTGGAAGCTGTGCCTGAACTTCTTCAACTGGTTACTGACCGACTGATCGAGCGGGAGGTACAGCCATGATTTCTGCCAACCTTCCCTCCCTTCTCCAATCGTTCTTTATCAATCGCCTGCTGCGCGAGCGGCAAGCGAGCCCACATACGATCGCAGGATATCGCGACTGCTTTCGCTTGCTCCTGCATTTCGCGAAAGAACGACTCGGCAAAGCGCCCTCCAAGCTCTCCATCGAAGATATCGATGCGCCATTTGTCGGCAGTTTTCTTGACCATCTGGAAAGTCTGCGCAAAAACAGCGCTCGCACGCGGAATGCGCGCCTGGGAGCCATCCACTCCTTCTTTCGGTACGTGGCTTTAGAGGAACCTGCATATTCGCTGCATTGTCAACGGATTCTTGCAGTGCCCAACAAACGCCATGAACGGAAACCAATCGAGTTTCTCAATCGGGATGAGATCAACGCTCTGCTCACGATTCCAGATATCTCCATCTGGTTGGGGCGTCGTGATCGAACTCTTCTTCTACTTGCGGTTCAGACAGGTCTGCGAGTTTCGGAGTTGGTTGGATTGAACTTCAAAGATGTTGTGCTCGGCACCGGGGCGCATGTGCGCTGTCTGGGCAAAGGCAGAAAGCTGCGTTGCACACCGCTACGTCCAGAAACGACCAAGATGCTTGATGCGTGGTGCCACGAACTCCACGGTCTGCCCGATGATCCGGTCTTCGCCAGCATCCGTGGTGGCCGCCTTAGCCGCGATGCAATTGAGCGCCTCATCACCAAGTACACTCATGCTGCCGGACAGAATTGTCCCTCGCTCAAACGCAAGAAGGTCTCTCCGCACGTGCTTCGACACACCGCCGCCATGGACCTTCTACAACATGGCGTTGACCGCTCAGTGATTGCGCTTTGGCTGGGGCACGAATCCATGGAAACGACACAAATGTATCTCCATGCGGACATGGGCATGAAGGAGAAAGCACTCTCACGCACTGCGCCGCTTGGCGTCAACCCCGCACGATATCGTCCAGACGATAAACTGTTGGACTTCCTGGAGACCCTTTGATTATGCCGATACTAGACACCCCCCGAGGTCCTCCACATCGCTGCCTCCGGCAAGGAGTCGGCATAATCGGGAAGTCGGCATGCTGGCGCAGGTCATGAAGGCGCGGCTGACGAGAACCCGCGTCGCTGCGGCGGACTCCCGCAAGGATGCGCAGCCGGCGGAAGTTGGCGTCTACCGTAGAGGGGCCGAGGCGCTTATGTTGCCGCGACTGGAAAAAAGGCTGATAGTGCTGGTTCCATCTTTCCGGCGTGGCCAGATACTTCCGAAGGACCCCGACCACATCGCTTCCCAGAGGAACAAGTCTAGACTTGTAGAACTTTGTCCCGCGGATGGTGACCACACCATAGTCGAGATCCACGTCAGCCAGACGCAGCTTCAGCGCTTCTCCCATCCGCACACCCGTTCCGTAGAGGAACAACAGTAGGGCGCGAAGCGTAATTGCGGATGTCCGGCACGCTGCACGTCGCTGACAACAAGGCACTGCGTCCAACAGCAGACGAAGCTCCTCACGGGAGAAGATATATGGAACGAAGGTCGCCGTATGCCTGGGAACTGGAGGTGGTAAGGGAACAGCGTTTAATTTTCCGCGGTAACGCCAGTAGGTGAAGAAGTCCCGCAGTACACCGTATTTTCGTCGCCAAGCGGCGGATCCGGTTTGGGGAACATCCAGGAACTGTTTCACATCCGCAGGGGCGATTCCTTTGAGAGGACTGTTGCTATATCGACGAGAGAACGCACGAAGTGTAGCCGCTGGAGCCTCGAACTTTTGTCCCATCGCATGTCGCCGCAAAACATAGATATCGACCGCTTCCGAGAGTTTCATAGCAGACCTCCCAGATCGAAGTCCGCGACGCGGCGCAGCTGTGCGAGGTGGACCTTGGCATAGATTCTGGTGGAGTTGGAGTCACGATGACCCAGCAGATCCCCGATTACCTTCAGAGATGCTCCTTGTTCCAGCAAGTGAGTGGCGCACGCGTGGCGCAGACAGTGCGGTCCGCGCCGCCGGCACCGGATCCCGGCCGCGTCGATTCTTAGACTTGTGATTCGCCAGAGACTGCTGTAGCCGACGCCTCGATACGGAGGTTTCAACGTGAGGAATAAATTTCTGCTGGAGGTTCTCGGACGCGCTTTCCGGATATATTCCAGGATGGCTTCGCCGACCTCACGCTGCAGTGGATATTTCTGCACGCCTCCGCGTTTGGAGTGATTCACAGTGAACGTTTCCTGCCGCCAGTCGAAGTCGCTCAACAACAGGCGCGATATCTCACCACTGCGCAGTCCATATACCGTCAGGAGCAACAAGACAGCCCTGGCGCGAA
>PMWR01000283.1 GCA_003166055.1 Acidobacteriaceae bacterium | reverse complement strand
CCGGTGATTTCGTTGACGGTCACGCCCGTGTCCTCCTTCACCGGCCAAACCGTCTCCATCGTCGCCAATTTGGCTGGCGCCACCGGAGCAGCAGTTCCTACTGGCAACGTTACTTTCACCAGCGGAAGTGACGGCACAACCACCCTCGGCCAGGCCGCAGTCGACGGCTCGGGAAATGCCACGCTGAATCTCACATCGCTTTCTCCTGGAACCTACAGCGTCTTTGCACAGTACCCCGGCGACACGGCCTATAACCTCGGCTCTTCGCCTGTCCAGCAGTTCACTGTAAGCTCGACCGCTGCCACTGCCACCGCTCTCAGCGTCTCCGGCACAACCGTGCAGGTGGGCGCCTCTCTGAGCCTGTCCGCCACAGTCACTTCGTCTGCGGGCATTCCGACGGGGAGTCTCAGTTTTCTCGATGGCACAATCGTTCTCGGCACCGCGACGCTCAACTCCAGCGGTGTTGGAACTCTCTCAGTATCGACGCTGGCGCTCGGCACTCACTCGCTGACCGCCCTCTACATCGGTTCCGGAGTCTTCGCGCAAAGCGTCTCGGGCGTCACTCAGGTAGTGGTCGTCCTGGCGCCCGATTACTCTGTCGCGGCAAGCCCAACCACTTTGACCATCGTTCACGGTAAAAGTGGATCGGTAGAATTCACCGTCACGCCAATCAACAACTATCAGGGCGCTATTAGCCTCAGTTGCGGCACGCTTCCGGCCGATATGAGTTGCAGTTTCAGCCCCGCGCAGACAACCTTCACCACGGCGTCGCAGTCCCCGCAGACTGTCACGCTCACCATCGACACCACTCAAACAGTCGCGTCGCTTCATCTGCCGGCAAGCAAGCAGCAGGAAGGCGGCATCCTGGCTCTGGTTTTCTGGCTGCCAGGTTCGCTTCTAAGCATCTTCGCGCTGCGGAAGAAGGCGGGAAAACGGCGTCTGCGTGGAATTGGCCTGCTTCTGTTCCTGCTTGTTGCATGCGGCTTGTTCTCGCTGAGCGGCTGCATCTCCAGCGCGCCAACCACGCCAGCTGGCAAATACACCGTGCCGATCGACATCACCGACGGCACCATCAACCACTCTATGAACTTCACGGTCGTAGTGCAGTGAGCGGGTTGCCGCATTCTTTAATGCGGGGCAGTATCGGTGTACTGAGTTTCAACTTGCCAAGGCCATTCGTGGTTGCGGCACGTTTCTTCGCGACAACTCCTGGCGGCGATCGCGCCGCTCAGGGGCTCCGCATTCCTAATCTGCTGGCTAACCGCAAGGCCCCCAAAGGAGAGTGAATCATGATTTTGTCCGTTCGCATGCGCCCTTTGGCGCTTTGTCTCTTCGTTCTTTCGCTTCTTACACCGTTTGGCTGCAAGAGCGCCGATGGCCAGGGCTCGGGGCAGAACGGAGCCGGCGTCTCCGGGCCGCTCACGATGCTTCCCAAGTACCAATCGCGGGCGCCACGTACCTGTGTCAAGGTGACAAGCCCGCCATCGGCTGCCGTGGCAGCAGTGCTGGTGCAGTGCGCAATGGAGGCGGACACCATGTTCGGCGTCGGGCTGGTGCAGGATGAAAATCTTGAAATTGGCAAGCCGAGACCGTTTGTGTACGCGACCGATGCCGAAATGCCAGGAATCGATTTGGATGCGAAGGTGTATCCGCTCCAGGGCAGTTATTCGGCCTACATGTGCAAGACGATCACCACCCAGACACCGGCGGGCAGGAACTGCACCAGGATGGTCTACCCAACGTCGACCGGATGGTGCTACAAGACATCGTTCGGCGACTGGAAATGCAGGCTGGTGGGGCAAGCCGGGCAAATGCAAATGGGCCAGCCGCCACCTACAGCGTTCTGAGCGGCCATGCAAGTCCACGCGGGCGCTTCCGCTGGCGATTGCGCCAGTGAAAAGACTCCGCATTTCGATTCAGGTGGTTTTTCGCAATGGTTCGGTAAGGAGATTCGATGATGATTCAGTTCAAGAGAATGTGCCCTTTGGCATTTAGTTTCTTTGCTCTCACGCTGTTCACGACGTTTGGATGCAAGAGCGCGGGGGGGCAGAGCGGCGCCGGCATCTCGGGACCCCTGACAATGCTGCCCGATTACAACGCGCGGGCGCCGAGGACTTGCTCAAAGGTAACGAGCCCGCCGTCGGCCGCGCTGGCGGCCATTCTGGTTCAATGCGCCATGGACGCGCAGTCTTATACCGGCCTTGGGCTGATTCAGGACGTGAAACTGGAGATGGGTTCGTCCAGGCCATTTGTCTACTACACCGATGCCGGATTGGCGGGAATTGATCTGAACGCAAAGGTCTATGAGTTGCGCGGCAGCTACACCGGATACTTTTGCACCCTGGTGAGCGCGAGCCTCAATGGGCCGGGGAAAAACTGCATCAAGAGCGCGGTTCCGAAGGCCCAGGGGTGGTGCTGGAAGACCACCTTCGGCGACTGGAGTTGCAAGTTGCAAGGCGGTGCTCCAGACATGGTGAATGGCCCGGGACCAAAAACATTCTAGCGCGCTGCGATACGCAGTTGGGTATGAATGACCGGATGCGGAGCGCACTTCCCGCAGACGGCTTCTGTGAGGAGATTTTCAGGCGGCGAATGCGCCGCCATGGAGATTCCGCATTCTCATCACGCAGGCTCACCGAACAATCCAAAAGGAGATTCGCGCATGAGTTCTTCCAACTGCATTCGTCCTGTGGCGCTTGGTCTGTTTCTTCTCATAGTCAACACACCGTTTGCCTGCAAGAGCGCCAATGGCGAGGGCGCTGGGCAGACCGGAGCCGGCGGGCTTTCCGGACCGCCAGTGATTCTCCCCGAGTATCAGGGACGGGCGCCGAAGAAATGCGCAAGCGTGAACAAGCCGCCCTCCGCCGTGCTGGCGGCGGAGATGATTCCCTGCACCATGGACTCGCTGACCTCAATGGGCTTGACGCTCTTTCAGGACGTGAAGGTTCAGATGGGCGCACCCAGGCCATTCGTGATGGCGACGGACACCGGGCTATCGGAAATCGATATGAACGCAATGGTGATTCCGCTCCGCGGCAGTTTCACTGCGTACGGCTGCCGTTACATTAGCAACATGGCGCCGGAAGGAAAAAGCTGTGGCGTCAGTCCGGTACCGGAAGCCAAGGGGTGGTGCTGGAAGACTTCATTCGGTGACTGGAAGTGCAGATTCGATACCATCTTCCCTTTGGGTTGGGGTAAAGGGCCAGCCCCGAAGACCTACTAG
>PMWR01000614.1 GCA_003166055.1 Acidobacteriaceae bacterium | reverse complement strand
CCGCCCGCGTATAACTCATCCTGCGTCCCCTCAGCAAATACCGGCGGACGGTCAGCATTATTCAGCATTCCCTCGGCCAAATCGGAAGCGCAGGTCATGTCCTTCAATCCCTGCTGATATTGAATGCCGATCGCATCGCAGCCAAACTCCTTCGCAATGCGCANNGCCTCGTCCGTGCCTAACTCAAAGCTGACTCCCTTTGCAACCAGCCATTGGTAAACCGCCTCTGCTTCCGCCTCGCCCACCGTGCGCATCTTCGCCACCAGCGCCGACTGGCTCAGCCGCTCCTTGTAAACTCCCGCCGGATTCAGCAGCTCATCGTCGATGATGGCGTTATACATGCCCATGCAGCCCTCATCGAACACGCCCAGTATCGCTTTGCGATGCCTCAGATCGGCCGCCAGCGCCGCACCCAGTTCCAGGCTCTCAGCCGGCAGCCTGCTTCGATCGAGCGCATGAACGTGCGAAGTATCATGCGTAATCCTGCCGTCGCGCAGCCATTCCCCAAGCGCTGCGAGGAAGAAATCGTCGGTAAAATCCTTGCTCCAGATCGAAGAAAACTCCCTCCCCGCCTTGATCAGCGACCCATTCAGATTCAGCAGCCCAACCAGGCCCGGCCATTGCCCCGACCAGTTGGCGACCGTCAGAATCGGTCCCTTGTGGCTGCGAAGGCCCGGCAACACATGATGGCTGTACTGCCACGCCGCCGTCGCGAAAACCAGCCGCGCCTCCGGATGGATGTTCATGAAGACATCCATCCCCATGCGCTGCGACGAGATGAATCCATGTTTTGCCGTCTCGTCGTAAGCATGTGCGCGGACAAGCCGAACGCCCTGCTTTGCGAAGGCCGCGGTCAGCGCCTCTTCCATATCTCTCTGCGCCGGCCAGCAAACCTGGTTAGCCGCAAGCCGTAGATCCCCGCTCGTCACGAGCAATATCTCATTCGCTGCCGGCCTCGCAATCTCGTTTCGCCCCATTGCCATCACAATCCTCTTCCTTGAATTGGCTCGCATTCCGCCAAGAAAGAAATATACACCCCCAACCTCAACGGGGAGCGCGCATCGCACGGCCGTCTTGCGCTTCACCGGGCCAAAGTGCCGGGACTTGCTCAAACCCGGTCCTGCCAGGATACTCAAGAGACACGCCCTCCGAACGAAGCCCGGAGGCGGAACAGCATTTCCCCGTTCCGGAGAGCCCCGCCATTGAAGCAATCCGATTCCAGCGTTGAAAGCCCCGCGCGCCTGAAGCTGTCAAGCCAGCTCGGCCTCTTCGACGCAACCATGATGGTGATGGGCGGCATCGTCGGCGCCGGTATCTTCATGAACCCCTACGTGGTCGCTCAGCGCCTTCATTCCCCGGTGCTGATCTTGTCCGTTTGGATCGCCGGCGGCGTAGTCGCAATCCTCGGCTCGTTCATCTATGCGGAACTCGGCGACCGCATCCCTGAAGTGGGCGGCCAATACGAATATCTGCGCCAGGCACTGCATCCCGTCTTCGGTTTTCTCTACGGATGGGCGCTGTTGCTCGTCATTCAAACCGGAGGCATGGCCGCCGTCGCCGTCACCTTCGCCCGCTACTTCCTGGAACTGACCGGCCTTCCCGTTTCCGAATCGTCGGTGGTGATCGTCACTCTCGCCGTGCTGACGGCCATCAACTGTCTCGGCGTCAAGCCCGGCGGACGGCTTCAAAGCATTCTCATGGTGCTCAAAATCGCGGCCATCGCATGCCTGGTCGGCGCAGGATTCTTTCTGCTCAAAAAACCGCAGCCGCTGTTTCATCCGGTTCTCGATCGCCCCGTCTCCCTCGATCTGCTCACCGCCATCGGCGCTGCGATGGTGCCTGTGCTCTTCTCCTACGGCGGTTGGCAAACCACCAACTTCATCGCCAGCGAAATCAGGAATCCACGCAAAAACCTTGCACGCGCCCTCATCATCGGCGTCGCGGCCGTGGTAGTCCTTTATGTCTCAGTGAATCTCGTCTGCGTGCGCGCGCTCGGCGCCACTGCGCTCGCGCAAACCAATGTCCCGGCCAGCGCCGTGATGCGCCTGGTCGCCGGAGAGCCGGGCGCGCGGCTGATTGCGCTCGGCATCGCGGTTTCGACGGTCGGCTTCCTCAGCCAATCCGTATTGACCGCGCCGCGCGTCTATTTCGCAATGGCCAAGGACAGGCTCTTCTTTCGCAGCGTCGCCTACCTCAGCCCGAAGACGCATGTTCCCGTTGTCGCCATCGTTCTGCAAAGCGTGTGGGCTATCGTGATTTCGCTTACCGGAAAATACGAGCAAATCCTTAATTTCTTCGTTCCCATCGACTTCCTTTTCTTCGGCCTCAGCGCCACCTGCCTGTTTGTTCTGCGTCATCGCGACCAACGCGAAGCCCCAAAGCAGCCCGGCTTTCGCGTGCCCGGCCATCCCCTCACCACCATCGTCTTCATCCTGTCGTGCTGGGCGATTGTGGTCAACACGTTGTATAAATACCCACGCAACAGTTTCATCGGCGTCTTCATTCTGCTCCTGGGAATACCTGTGTATCTCTTGTGGCAGCGCCGTCAAAAACAGGAGCACATCAAATGACAACTACATCGCGCGCAATAGAGTCCGTGTATCTTGGATGGGCAAGACTCAGCACTCGGGGAAAATACAACCTGGCCACCAGCGGCATCATGAGTTATCCGCTGGCCGAGCTGCCTATCTCCGTTGACGCCCTTGAGATCAACGGCCCCGACGCCTATGGATACAAGCCTCTTCTCGAGCGGCTGGCACAGAAATGCGGCGTGACTCCGGATTGCGTGGTAACAGCGAACGGCACCACGATGGCCAACCATCTCGCCATGGCCGCCCTGCTCTCGCCAGGGGACGACGCTCTCATCGAGCGTCCATCCTACGGCCCGATTCTCGAAGTTGCTTCTTACCTCGGCGCCAACATCCTGCGCTTCGAGCGCCGCGCCGAAAACAATTTCCAAATCGACCCCGACGACCTGGCCCAGAAGATCACGCCGAAGACAAAGCTCATCGCGCTCACCAATCTCCACAACCCCTCCGGCGCCCTCACCAGCGAGCAAACCCTGCTCCAAATTGGCGAGATCGCCGCAACCGTTGGCGCGCACGTCCTGGTCGATGAAGTCTATCTCGACATGGTCTACGACCAACCCACGCGGTCCTGCTTCCATCTTGGAGATCAATTCGTAGTTACGAACAGCCTGACCAAGGCCTACGGCTTGAGCGGACTGCGCTGCGGTTGGATTCTCGCCGAACCCGCCCTCGCAACGCGCATCTGGAGATTGAACGATCTCTTCGGCGCGACCCCCGTCCATCCCGGCGAACTGCTCAGCGTGATTGCCCTCGACAACCTCGCCAAAATCGACGCGCGCGCCCGCGCAATCCTCGACACCAATCGCCGCGCCCTCGACGCCTTCTTCAAGGACCGCACCGATGTCGCCGGCTTCCGCAGCCCCTGGGGCACCGTGTCGTTCCCGCGATTGACGCATGGATCGGTGAAGGAATTTATCGAACTGTTGCGCATGCGCTTTGAAACCAGCGTCGTCCCCGGAGAATTCTTCGAGATGCCCGATCATTTCCGCATCGGCATTGGCGGCGATCCCGCAATGACCGCAGTTGCCCTGGAGCGGCTCGCGCAAGCCCTTGATGCATTTGAGTCGAAATAGGGGCGAAAGCTTTCATCCGCGAAGCAGGCGATCGTTGATTGTCGAGCTTCCCGGCTTCCGGCATGCGCATCTGGTTGAAGAGAAGTCACTAACTCAACATCAATAACTTGAGCGATAACTCCAGCGCCCCGATGCCCGCGGAATCCTGCGCGGATTCAATGGGAGTATTACTTCTTCGGATGCTCCTCCGGATGCGGTTGAGGCGCCTGGCGCTGCGGAGCCGCCTGATGCTGTTGTGGCGCCTGCCGTTGCGGAGCCGCCTGGCGCTGTTGTGGCGCCTGCCGTTGCGGAGCCGCCTGGCGCAGCTGCTCTTGCTGGCGTTGCGGAGCCGCTTGATGCTGTTGTGGCGCTTGCCGTTGCGGAGCCGCCTGTCGCTGCTGCTCTTGCGGTCGTTGCGGAGCCGCCTGTCGCTGTTGCTCTTGCTG
>PMWR01000139.1:8149-18078 GCA_003166055.1 Acidobacteriaceae bacterium | reverse complement strand
GTGAACGCTCAATGCCACCGTGGGTACGCCGGCAGCTTTTGCAAGGAGGGCATAAACAGGTGGCGCCGTCTCTGTGTGAATGTGTATTGCATGGTACTTTCTGTCTCGGCAAAGACGATAAAAGTGAAGCAGGAAGCCGATGTTGGGCAGAAATCGGTACTTTGAGCGGAATGGGATATGGAAGATGCCATAGCCGACTGCTTTCAGCCTGGGGGCCATTGAGCCGAGAGAAGCAGCCATGCTCAAAATATCGCACTCGATCCCCTGGCGGGCCCAAGCCGATGCGCTGGAGAGGAACATCATCTCCATCCCCGATGGTTCGAGGCTTGACATGATGTGAAGTGTGCGCTTTGATCCATCCGAGCGCAAAGAGACTGGCACTTTCATTCTCCTCTGTCCCGGCCCGGAGCATGTTGGCAACTGGTTTGAAGTTGCCTCCGACCGGCGCCTCCCCTTATTATAATTCTCTGCCATCTTAACTTGAGGACAGGTGCTCTCGGCCAATTGTGCAATTCGTATCTGTCGTAATAAGCTAGCTTTGGGGGTGAGTCAATGTCCTGTCCTCACGTCCGGTCTTCTGGCACTCAGTGGGGCGCATGTGAATTCGGGACCTGGCTCTCGGATTTGAGAGTGCGGGGGGCAAGAGGCTCATTGTTCCCATAAGAAGCCCCTCAACGGAAAATGAAAAAACTGCGGATGTTCGCGTGCTCGTGGATGCCTGAGTCTGAGTTGTTAATTGCCATGAAAACTGACGAGAACGGCTGTTCGACCAACCTTTCTGGGGAGTAGAACCACAGATGCATGCAAGTTATCCGCCTCAGGGCGAGGATGCTCCGAATCACATCGAAGGCGATGACCGCCCTAACCGTCGGCTGGCTCATAGGCGTGAGATGCATCTGGTTGATGCCCTGTTTGTGATCCGCCGGAAAAAATGGCTTCTCATAACCTGCGTCTCATGCGGACTGCTCTTCGCCGTGCTCCTGACTTGGGTCGCGGAACGAAGATACAGTTCGACAGTTACCATTCAGATTCACAAAGAAGGTGGTTCTGCCCTCAGCCTGGACGATCTGTCGGGCGTTGGTGCCCAAATCGGCGTGGGAGATGAGTTGAGCGTAGATTTGCTCACCGATGAGATGGTCATCGCGAACGATGACATCGCAATCAAGGTCATTGAAGACCTCTCGCTGGCCGAACGCGAACCCTTTGTCACTATTCCGCACACTGCCGTCTTGAAGGGCGCGGACGCCTCCGCGTGGGAGCAGGATCTTCAATTCAGAGATAGCGTAATTCGGCTTTTCGAGTCCCGTCTGCGCGTCTCAATGGTGAAGGGTACGCGGCTCATCAATGTAACCTACACCGACAAAGACCCTCAACAGGCGGCTGCGGTAGCAAATGCGGT
Source organism: Acidobacteriaceae bacterium (assembly GCA_003166055.1). Next base: position 16,679 of record PMWR01000139.1, on the reverse strand, counting down.
GGTGGATGCCTACTTGTATGAGACCACGCAACAGCGCTATGACGCGACGGCGAAGACTTCAAAATGGCTTACAAATCAGATTTCCGACCTCAAGGCGAAGGTCAGCCAAAGCCAGAAGGAAGTGAATGATTTCAGGCAGAAAGTCGGAATTCTTGGCGTTTCCCCAGTGGTCGACACACTTCATGGGGGGCAAAGCGCTCCCGAGTACGATCATGCGGAACTGGATCGTCTGAGCGACCTTAATCGGCAGTTGACCCAGGCAGAAGTCGCTCGAATCTCAAGTGAAGCGATATATCAACTCTCCCAAAGCCAAAATGCCGATGTCTTCCTTGGACTGGCATCGAGCCAGATGGCCGAGGGCCCTTCCGGGGCTTCGTTTTTCTCGGCTGCGAGCGAAAATATCGATCTCTTGAAACAGCTTCGAGTTCAAGAGGGAAAGGTCAAGCTTGAACTTGCTTCAAACGCCACCAGGTATGGAGCGAGGAACCCGATCATTGTCGAGCTTCGAAGCCAATTGTCTGAATTGGACACTCAAATTGCACAAGAGATGCGGCACATCGGCCTTCAGGCCAAGGACAGCTTCGATCTCGCGGTAACCACAGAGAATTCCATTCGTCAAAGTGTCGAAAATGAGAAGCAGAAGATTGCGCAACTGAATAACAGCGCGGACCAGTTGCTGATGCTGCAGCAGGAAGAGGCTTCGAATCGCACCCTCTATGAGAGCCTGTACGGCAAACTGGAAGCGGCCAGAGTCCTTTCAGGGGCCCAGTCGTCCAACGTCACGATTGTGAACCCTGCACGGGTTCCATCCAGTCCGTCCCGTCCTCAGCCAGTCCAGAATCTTGGTATCGGCTTGCTAGCCGGCCTCATGACCGGCTTGTTCGGGGTGTTCGCCAGCAACACCCGCGATGATGTCATTTCTATCCCGGAAGATATTGCGTCAATACCCGGCTCTTCGATGCTTGGCCTGGTCCCATTGTTCGATCGGCGAAGCACTTCAAAGGGGGTACCCGTCGCATATGGATCCGAGCTAACCCATGCCGCCGATCATATTTCGCCGGCATGGGTCCTTCGGTCGCCAAGATCGGTTTTTGCCGAGTCGTATCGCCAGATTCGAACTGCAATACTGCTGAGCCGTTCAAGCCGGCCTCCGCAGACGGTCCTGTTTGCAAGCGCTTTGAGCGGCGATGGCAAGACCACCACCTGCTTTAACATGGGTTTCGCCTTTGGGCTTCAGGGCAGTCGCGTTTTGCTCATTGACGCCGACCTGCGCCGTCCAACACTTCATTCGAGATTGGACCTTCCGAACGATAGCGGCCTCAGCCAATGTCTGTCGAGTGACCTCGATCCCATGACCGTCATTCATCGGCATCGCGACCTTGAAAGCGTGTCTGTTCTGACCGCCGGCCCAGTCCCTCCTATGCCTTCTGAATTGCTCGGATCAATGAAGTTCCGCAGCTTATTGGAATCCTTGAAAAGTCAATTTGACTTCATTTTCATCGATGCTCCGCCCATCCTTGTCGTAACCGATGCGGTGCTGATTGCGCAGGCTGTGGAAGGCGTTATACTCGTCGTCAAATCCGGAGTAACTCGGCGATTCTTCCTCCGCCGCGTTTTCGAGTTGTTAGATTCCTCCCGCAATAAGATGCTCGGAATCGTCCTCAATGCTGTCGACGTTCGTTCCTCCGAATATAATTCCTCCTACGGATACTATGGCGACAGGAACTACTACGGGGGCGGCAATGACTGAGAACTTCAAACTTTGCATGAAGGTCTTTGCCTGCCTGGCGCTGGTCGGAGCCATTTCCGTCGATGCGCAAGACACCAGCGGTACAGTGACATCCGAACCCCTCTCGCAAACAAAAAAGACGGGTCCTCCTCCTGCGTCTGCGACGACACAAAATGGAGTCACTGCCGTGCCGGAGAACTTCGCAAAGGTTAAGCTCTCTCCCGGAGTCCTTCTTACGTTTGGAGTATTTGATGCTCCCGAGATGGACGCTACTTTACGCGTGACGGCCGACGGCAAGATTAATGTTCCCCTCGTCGGGCCTATGCAGGTTCAAGGAATGTCGGTTACCGATGTTCGGGCTAAGATCAAGGACGCACTCGTAGCTGGGGAATTCTTCAAAGATCCTCAGGTCAGCGTCGACATTTTGCAGGTTGCTCCGAGCTACGTTACGGTCTTCGGCGAGGTGCAAACGCCAGGAAGATTCCAGGTATTGTCTCCGATTGGCCTGTCGCAGGCGCTTGCCCTTGCCGGAGGCGAGACAGCCGAGGCTGGGCCAGAGATCGAAATCCAGCATTCGGCCGGCGGCGAAAATGGCGTCGAGAATGTACAGTACGACAAGGAAAACAGCCAGAAAGGGAAAGCGGACATCACCGTAGCGCCGGGCGATATCGTCACAGTTCGTCGCGCGGGCGTTGTTTACGTTCTCGGAGCAGTTCATCGCCCTGGCGGATACTTGATGCTGAACCGGGGTTCTTTGGATCTGCTGGAGGCCTTAACATTGGCCGAAGGAACCTCTCTTGAGGCGTCGACGGATCAAATTCGCGTTCTGCACCGTCAGGACGGACGACTATTGGAGATTACGGTCAAATTGTCATCCATGACAACCGGTAAAACTGTTCCGCCGGCCCTCGGAGATAANNATGGATGCCTAAATGGCTGAATCAATTGATGATGTATCAGGTAGTCCCAACTCAGGACTTCGGGCGGCCGCGGAGTTTAAGGGAAAGATTGCGCTTCTCACAAACTTTCTTCCGCCCTACCGCATCAAGGTTCTGGAACTGCTGATGGGCTCAGTCGGAGCCCTCCGGATTTTCGTTTCCGTCCAGATGGAATCCAACCGGCGTTGGAATGCGAACTGGGGCGCCCTTGACGTGACCGTGCAGCGAAGTCTTTCCTGGTCCTCCCGCGATGTGCATGGAAACGGCTTTCAGGAAGACAGGACAATCCACTTTCCATACGACACTGTCTTCCAACTGCGCTCCTACCGTCCGGATGCGATTATCGCCAGTGAGTTTGGATTGAGGACAGTCCAGGCCGCCCTATACAAATGTCTCTTTCCCCGAACAAAGCTCCTGGTGTGGGCAACCATTTCATTGGTCACCGAGAAGTACAGAGGTGCTTTGCGGAAGCTGGTTCGTCGCCTGATCCTCAAGGTCGCCGATGGTGTGCTGGTGAATGGATCCAGTGGAGCGGCTTATATTGAGGGCCTCGGATACCCGCGGCGGAGAATTCATGTGGTTCCCCAGGCTACAGACAACGACCTTTTTGCCGGACCGTCTGTTCGCGCCGACGATCGTGTTTGCAAGCTGCTCTATACGGGCCAGTTGATTGAGCGGAAGGGGCTTGCCCAGTTTCACGAACAGCTTTCAAAGTGGTGCAGCCTGCATCCTGACAGGGAAATCTCCTGGACTCTTGTCGGCACAGGCCCGTTGAGGGAGACAGTCGAATCATGGAAGCGTCCGGCCAATTACGCCTTGAATTTGCTCGACGAGGTCCCCTATCGTGAACTCCCGGCCCACTATCACAGGGCGGACATCTTCACCCTCCCTGCACTTGCGGATGAATGGGGGCTTGTCGTCAACGAAGCAATGATTGCCGGCCTGCCCGTCCTGGGAAGTGTCTATAGTCAGGCAGTCGAAGACCTTGTCGCTGAGGGGCAAAACGGTTGGAGGTTCCGGCCTGATCACTCGGATGAGGTTTTCGAGGCTTTGAGCCGGGCGCTCGACTGCAGCCGGGAAACCTGGAATACCATGCGCGCGAAGGCAATCGAAACTGTTAAGCCGATCGGCTCGATGCACATGAAGGATCTGATCCTGAGAGCGCTCGAGGATGCCTGCGGATGATGATCGATGGTACTGTTTAACGGAGCTCCTAAGGTTGACAACTCTGCCGGCATGAACATTCTGGTTGTGCACAATCGATATGCGTTCGCCGGAGGCGAGGACGAGGCTTGCGCCACCGAGGTGGAACTGCTGCGAAAGCACGGGCATAATGTTGTCGTATACGCTCAGGACAATCGTCTGATCAAGAGCGCGAAGCCTTGGTCCATCGGAATTCGTTCCGTGTGGAGCAGAACGGATCACGCAGCCGTGCGCCAGCTTATATCAAAGAACAAGATCGAATTGATGTCGGTCCATAACTTCTTCCCGCTCGTCTCACCATCCATCTACTACGCGGCACGGTCTGAGGGAATTCCGGTGGTACAGACCCTCCACAACTACAGATTGCTATGCCCGGCCGCGACCTTCCTGAGAGAAGGAAAGATCTGTGAGGACTGCCTGGGAAAGGCCATACCTTGGCCGGCCTTGATCCACAAATGCTATCGGGGCAGCCGCGCCCAGACCGGGTCGGTCGTTGCGATGATTACAGCACATAGAATTCTTGGCACCTGGCGCAGCCTGGTCGACTACTACATCGCGCTTACGCCGTTCATGCGAGACAAATTCGTGGCCGGCGGGTTTCCGGCAGAGCGAATTGTCGTTAAGCCCAACAGCGTCGAGGATACCGGAGTCGGATCGGGCCACAATGACGATTTTCTGTTCGTCGGGCGCTTATCCGAGGAGAAAGGTGCTGCGGTACTCTTACGGGCCTGGAAAACTGCAAAGACATCCCGGAAACTCAAGATTGTTGGCACCGGCCCGGACGAAATGAACCTGAGAGCAATGGCCGTCGGGTTGCCAAACATTGAATTCCTTGGACAGGTATCCGCGGAGAGGGTGCGAGCGGAGATGGCTGGAGCGGCTGCCCTTGTTTTTCCGTCGATTTGGTATGAAGGACTGAGCCGGGTGGTCATAGAAGCCTTCTCCAAAGGAACACCTATCCTCGCCTCGGACCTCGGTCCGATCTCGACTATCGTGACAGACGGAAGAACCGGAATGCTTTTCAGAGCGGGTGATTCCGCGGATCTGGCAGCTAAGCTTGCGGCGTTTCCATCGACAGGAACAGCACTTGCTAAGCTGCGCAGGTTCTCAAGAGATGAGTTTGAGCGATCCTACTCAAGCGAAGTAGTCTACAGCAATCTGAAAGGGATCTATCAATTGGCTCTTAGTGCGGCGTCGCGGAAATGAATTGAGTGTGCGCCAGCGGCTCTTTCCGTCCGCAAATGGACCAGGAAGCATGGCGTGTCACCGGGATGTATTCCTAAAAGTCTTGCTAAGAAACAATGGAGCGTGTTTGAAAGCGGCTGCCTCATGCTCACTTCCGATCGCCCTTCGCAATGCGTGTGGTTGGTCGATAGTATCTTAAACCGAAGCGGTTGCTTTATGATTCATATCATCGTAAGGAGAGCTGGAACGGTCTGTTCCCCCCACTGGCGCTATGGCTTCCACCAAATCAGATAGAAATACCGGACAGCCATCGCGGTCATCCCTTGCGATTCGCGTTGTACTGACCGCAATTGAAATGACAGCCGATTTCGCAACGGCTGCCTTTGCAATGAATTTGTCGTACCTACTGGGTGCTTGGCGTTTCAAAGGAAGCATCCTTCTCTCGCATCCATCATTGGACCAGGAGAGGATTGCGATGCTTGTCGCGGTTCTTCTTCTGCTTCTGCTGAGAGCGGACGGCGCTTATCGTGGCGGCATCAGTCTGTTAAAGATACGGGAAACAGAGCGATCTCTAAGGGCATCCACCCAGGCATGGTGCTTGCTGATTCCACTGAGCCTCCTTTTGGGGGTTGCGATCTCTCGATCTGTGCTTGCTTGCGCACTTGTCGTCTTACCTCTCTGCCAGGTTGTTCAGAAGCAATTTGTCATTCGATGCATCAAGTGGATGCACACCCGCGGCGTCGGGGTTCAGCGGACGATTGTCTACGGTGCGGGGGGTACGGGTCGACGTCTCCTTTCGGCGCTCTGGTCATCGCCGAAGCTTGGGTGGATCCCCATTCTGGTCGTCGATGACAATCCGTCGCTTAGCGGACAGCGGGTACCTGGGCTCGGATACCGAAGGACTGAGGTCGGGTCGGTTGCAAAGGGACCGATAACCCGTGCTCTTCTGGTGGAACACCGCTGTGAACTGCTGATCGTTGCTGTTCCGAGTCTGTCGCAAGAGAAGTTTGAAATGGCTCTTGATGCTGCGCAGGAGGCTCATGTCCGAGTCGCAGTCCTTTCGGATCGATCCATGCCGATCAACGACAGGATGGAGACCGTCGACGTTGATGGGCTCTTCATTATGTGCATCGATGCTCCGCAAGCCAAGACTCTCTATGACGCGGTGAAGCGGGTATTCGATTTCTGCGCCGCTGCAATTCTGCTGGTTCTCTTGAGCCCCCTCCTGCTGGTTATGGTCATTCTGATTTCTCTGGAATCGCCGGGAGGTGCATTTTTCAAACAGGAGAGAGTCGGAAAGCGGGGAGTTCGCTTTCAGATGTGGAAATTTCGGTCGATGTACCACAACGTCCCCATCTATGAAGTCTCTCCGGCGACTCCTATGGATGAACGCATCACCAGGGTTGGCAGGTTGCTCCGCAAGGTGAGCCTTGACGAGCTGCCTCAGCTCATCAACGTCCTCGCAGGCGATATGTCGCTGGTTGGACCTCGGCCGGAGATGCCATTCCTGGTGGACCAGTACAACAGCTTTCAACGCCAAAGACTCGAAGTGATCCCGGGCATTACTGGCCTTTGGCAACTCAGTGCGGACCGCGCCTTCCATATCCACGAAAACATCCAGTATGATATGTACTACATCCGGAACCGCGGCTTCTTCCTTGATCTCGCGATTCTGCTTCATACGGTCATCTTTGCTGTAAGAGGCATATAGATTGCTGCTTTGGCCCGCGGGCCAGTTGGCGTAAACTCGAAAAGGTGTTCGCGCCGCATCAATCCAGAAACTCGTTAGCTCATGTCCACACACACGGAGGGACTGATAATGGACCGTCGACAGTTTCTTTTCGATGCATCGTTAGCGTTGGCAGCGGCAGCCAAGTGCGCTCCAATCCGAAATCCGGTCGGACTCCAAGACAGAGCGCATTGCGCTCCATGGCTCGTGGGCACAGAAATGCCCTACTCAGCGCTTGCCTATGCTAAGCCACTGGTCGCGCGAGTTCTTAGCGACTTTGGGATTTTGACGTTTCCAAATGAACTCAAGTGGGACGCCGTGCACACGGCGCCGGGAGTGTACAACTTTGATATCCCCGACAAGTTCATGGTTTGGGCACAGCAGAATCGACTGCAGGTTCGTGGGCACAACCTCGCCTGGCCCGACTACGGCACACCGAAATGGGTGATGGATTACGCAACACGCAGCAACGCACGGGCTCTTCTGGAAGAGCACATAAACACGGTTGTGCGACGCTATGCGGGAAAGATCCACTCCTGGGATGTGCTCAACGAACCGCTGAACGTTTGGGATAAGCGACCCGATTTGCTCGCAGCGCATCCGTGGGTAGATTTGATTGGCCCGGAGTATATCGATATTGCATTTCACACCGCCGCGAGCGCAGACCCGCACGCACGCCTGATCTGGAACCAGAACTATGTCGAATCGGATGATCCCGGCGACCAGCAGAATCGTGACGCATTGCTGGCCCAGCTTCGAAGACTCAAGTCTGCCGGTGTGCCGATCCACGGACTTGGAATCGAATCGCACCTGTTTGCGGAAAAGACTATGGCCACTTCGAACATGGAGCGGTTCATCGGCGAGGTTCGGTCCCTGGGGCTGGAAGTCCAGATCACGGAACTGGACGTCAACGATTCACAGCTTCCGCTTAATATAGAGCGCAGAGATCAAATGGTCGCGGATGTATACAAACGGTACCTGGATCTGATGACCCGGATTGCAAGTCCCACGGTAATCGCATTTTGGAGCTACACCGACAAAAATAACTGGTACGACTGGGCGGAGAAGACTCTTCCGAGGTACGGAAGACCCGATGGAGCGCCCCACCGTCCAGGGCTGCTTGATGCGGATCTACGTGAAAAGCCGGCATATTATGCCGTGAGTGCCGCGCTTTCACGATGATGAAATTCGGATTCTGGAAGGATGCGCGCATTCGATTCGAGCGGGTCAAGAGAGCGAGATCGGATTTATCTTGCATTACAGGCGCTGACCCGCTTCTTGGTCCATTCATTCAGTGATCCTGGGACATTTGCGCGAGTCGGCATCGAGAGGAAGCATTGCTTGGCTCCGGCCTTCCGGACCGTGTACAATTCAGTAGATGTAATCGAAGGTTTTCAGAGGACGTTCGCCCCAGCGTGGCTGGCATCACGGGTTGGTGTCATTTCAGGCTTGTGGTCATTAGGTTTACCATAACCAGCACGAAACGAAATCTAGAAATATTGGGGAATGGATGGAACCAAAGCAGACAATTGACCAAGGAAAAGCGGGCGAGGGCAGGCTCCTGACGCTCGGTGATCTCTTGAAGTTCCTTCACCGCAGACGACTAACCATCCTCTGGATGTCGTTGGCGTTCCTTCTATTGGGAGTCGTCTACTGTTTTGTCGCAACGCGCAGATACAAGGCTGAGACCGTGGTCGAGATCAAACGGCCTGACGATTCTCTAGGCCTTAATAGCCTGGTTCCGGG
>PMWR01000139.1:0-8065 GCA_003166055.1 Acidobacteriaceae bacterium | reverse complement strand
AGAGACGGAAACCTATGACATGGGTGGCACAAATGCAGCGGGCCAAACCATGGTTTACAGCCCGCTGCTCGACCACTTGCAACAGGCTACCTTGTCTCTCAGTGAAGCCGAAGCAAGCCGAATCCTTAGAGGAGCTGTGAATCAGATTGTACAGACCAGAGACCCGAAGCTGATATCGGGTCTTGCGGGAAGCGGTGTCATCGGGAACGGCAATCCGCAGTCGCAAACTTCGCTGGCTCTGATTCAGACATTGCAGACTAGTGAATCGACGCTCGAGGTGCAGCTGAAGCAGGATGAATTGCGCTATGGTGACGCATACCCAAAACTGATCGAAGAGAAGGCCCAATTGGCTGGAATAAAGAAGTCCTTGGCTGATGAGACCAATCGATTGGTGCAAAGGGCTGCAAACGACTACACCATTGCGGTTGCGGAAGAGCAACGCACACAAGCAGCGCATGATGAATTGATCAAGCGTGCGAATGTGGTCAATGATAAGGCGCTCCAGTACGAGATTGTTCATCAGGAGGCCCAGGACGCCCGTCAGCTTTATACAGATCTCAATCGGAGGCTGCGTGAAGCCGGTGTGCTCGCAGGACTCCGCTCAGCAGATATGACGGTGGTATCTCCAGGCTTCGCGCCAGCCAAGCCAAGTTCGCCAAGGATATTGATCGTTCTGCCTGCCTCTCTGCTCATAGGAATGCTTTTTGGCACGATGTTGGCAGGCATACAGGATGTTCGAGACGACAAGGTCAACAGTGTCGATACGGTGGAGACCGAACTAGGGATTCCTGTCTATGCGGTCACGCCCGACTTTAACCTCGCTGCCTCGATTTATGGCTATGGCAAGGGTATATACGGCCGGTATGGCGCGCGCCGTAAACCGGAGCCGCTTGATGAAAGCGAGGCTCGAAAGGAAGAAAAGAAGCACGAGATCCTCGTCATTGCTGAGCCCGACTCTCAATACGCGGAGGCCATGCGCGTTCTGCGAACGGCGATTTTGCTGTCAAAAACCGGCTCAACCCCCAAGATCATTTTGATCACAAGCAGCACTCCAGCTGAGGGCAAGAGCACTACCGCCATCAATCTTGCTACCACGTTTGCCCGCACCGGTGCGCGAACTTTACTGGTTGAAGTCGACCTTCGTAGGCCAGTTATGGGAAAGCGAATTGGTCTTCCTCCCTCTTCGGAAGGTCTCTCACGTATTCTGACCGGACAACTGCCGCAAGATTGGGTTGTCCCTGTGCCTAACGTGCATAATCTATATTGCATTCCGGCAGGACAGCGCCCACCAGACCCCCATGAACTGATTAGCTCTGCAACGATGAACGCTCTGATTCAGAAGTGGTCGGCCGAATACGATCTGGTCGTTCTCGATGGTCCACCGGTATTGCCGGTAATCGACTCGGTGCTTCTTTCCGAACATGCGGACCTTGTTCTTGTTATCACTCGTTTTGGCAGAACCAGCATTAACTCTCTTCGTACAACGCATCGGCTTTTGTCGCGTCAGGTTCATGCAAACATCGGGGCTGTGCTCAATGCCGTTTCAAGAGGAACTGAAGGCTATTACGAGTACTACGGCTACCGCAATAACACTTATAAGTACGAGGGTGGAGAGGAGTAATAGCCGTGGCAACTTTTTCACATGCGAACCGCATTGCTCCGATCGTAGGCTTCTTCTTGTTGTCTGCGGTGGGTGCCATTGGACAACAGCCGGCAACATCGCAGTCAGCCGAAATCGCCGCGCCTGGTGTGCNNTGCGCGTGACAGACTCGGGAGAGATTCCCCTGCTCCTGCTTGGACCGATCAAAATCGAAGGATTAACTCCCGGCGAAGCAGGGAAAGCTATTGCGGCTGCTTATATTGACAGACATGTTCTTCGGAATGCTCACGTATCTGTCACGCTTGAAGACTCCTCGTATGCGTTCCACTCTGCCACAGTCTTTGGATACGTGGCTGGGGCTACCGGGTCGGGGACTAACGGAATTTCAATCCCACTTCCCGCGCCAAAGCCTCTCCTGCAAGTGTTGGCCATGGCTGGTGGCCTGAGCGATCGCGCCTCCCATACTGTCACGATCCAACGTCGTGATCCTGATATTAAGCCGTTCAAAGTGTTGATCCCAAATGATCCTGATGCGGCGTTGGCAAACGATGTGATGGTCTATCCCGGAGACACTGTGGTTGTTCCCCGGGCTGGAATCGTCTACGTTTTAGGCAACGTGGGAACACCACACGGCCAGGTGATGCAGGAGGACGGAAAGATCACCCTGTTGCAGGCTTTAAGCCAAGCCGGCAGCCCTCTTCCACCGGCGGGCTTGAGCAAGGTCATGATCTTCCGTAAGGAGAACGGTCAGTATCAGCAGATTCCTGTGAATGTCGGTCAAATGGTCAAGGGCAAGATACCGGACATGCAACTCGTGGCGGAGGACGTGGTTTGGGTCCCNNTTCTCGAAGTCCATGGAGCTCTCGCATCAACTGAATCGGAGCAGGATCGAGCTGATGGTCGATCTGCTTTGCAATCCAACATAAGCTTGAGCCGGCTCCTGCTTATGTTGGAATTTGCTGGAAGCGCAGCAACTTCGAGCCCGATGCCACGACTCCCGCATGATTTGGGGCATCGAGTCTGATGCAGGACATCGATCTTCCTTTCGAAGGTCCAGACCTCTATGCGTCGCAATTCTCGATCAATTAGACCGCCTCGATACATCTGGGACGAATCGAAGTCTCTTCGGGAGCAAATTAACAACCTGCGGAACCCTGTTTGCAACAGGGGACAACAGCATCTTGGGAAGAAAAACGAATGCGCAGAGCACGGTGACGGCAACCGTTGCTGCAACCGCCAGGAACCGCGGAGCAAATCCCAGCGATGATGTGATCTGGCGCGAGATGAGCGCTGCCCCTGCTGCCACCGCGCTGAGCGCAGCCGCCGGCCAGGACACCGACGCCAGGACCATCCAACTCCCCCCGGATTCAATGAGCACTGCCATCGTCAGTGCCAGGCAGCGCACGACGTAGACTCCCAGCACAGCCCAGCTTATTGTCAATACCGACCGTTGCACCGCGAAATCGTAAACGGGAATCGCCACCAACAAGGTTAGGAACTGGCATTTGAGCTCCAGACCAGGCCTGCCCCTTGCCGCGAGCAGCGGCCCGGTAATTGCCATCGTTGCGTACATTGGGACCGCCAGCGCCAATGGCTGAAAAAAAGGAATTGCCCCAATCCATTTTGCGCCATACAGGCCAAGAATCACGACATCGGGGACTGCCGCCAAGGCGGCGAAAAACGGGCCCAGAACCAGAAGGATAAGGCCGAACAAGGCCGCATGCACATTGGCAAGCTTGACGCGATCGTGCTGAATCTGGGATGCCGAAGGAAGCAACACCTGCTGAAGGCTGGTGGACACTGCGTCAGCCGGTGTCAGCGCAAGGGAAAATGCGCGGCTATAGAGGCCAAGCTCGAATGCTCCGGCAAACCTGCCGACAAAGGCATTATCGAGATTCAATATGCCCCAGCTGCAGAGGTTCGCGGCAAGAACTTTCACCCCGAATCTGAGCAGCCCGCTGGAATCGCGGGCAATCCTCGGAATGATAGGGTGCCTTACCTTTGCATAAAGCATCATGCTGTTGAGACCCGCCTGCACAAGCTGCGCTGCTACAAGGCTCCAAACCCCCTTCCCGTGGAGCGCCATGGGAAGGCCGATCGCTAGATATCCAATCATGTAGGAAACGATATACATCAGTTGAAGGGTTCGCGCATCGTGAGCGCGCTGAAGGAGCGCATTTGAGGTCGTCCCAAAAGTCTGAAGAACAAACAGAGGCGAGATGGCTCGAAGAAGCAGAACAAGACTGGATTGGCCAAACAGGCCGGCAATCAGTGGCGCCGAGGTCCATATAAGGCAGGCCATGCCGCAGCCGAAGAGCATCTGGATGGTGAAACAAAAGCGTATTTCAGCTTTGCTGAGCGTACTTTTCTGAACGATGGCCGACGATACGCCGGCATTAGCAAACAGGTTCCCGATGCTGAGCACAATCAGCACAAACGCCATCTGTCCAAAGGGCACCGGCCCCAAAAGTCTGGCGAGAAGAACATTGGTCCCGAAGCTCAGTCCAATCCGCGCAATTGCTCCGGAGTAATACCACAGAAAGGCATGCCGCGATCTACTTGCCAAGCCTCGTTGATCCGTCATCGATTCATCACCGGGATACCAGTTGGAAGACACGTCGAATGACGTCGAGCCTTAGCCGCCAATGCTGCGAAATACCCATTTGCGAATGAAAAAGGTATGAACCTCCGTACCAAGTGAAAAGAGATACGCAAATGAGCTAGCTGGTCATTGGTGCGAGCCTGATTCGATTGTCATGCTCATTCGCGACGTTAATCAAGAACAATAACGCAGACCGTCGTGCAGTTCGGATCCCACCGGCCTGTTCTGCCATGCGCTTGGAACTGGGAATGAACGGCAGCAAATTAATGTCTGGGTCGCACAAGGAAAGGCTCTCGCTATGTCACGCGAAGTTCGATAGACTGAAACCGTCAGATTGCATGACGAAGCTCGGCCGACGTCAGTTGATGCGAATCACGCGCAAAAACGTATTCTAAACCTTGAACCAATCACCACGCCATCCACAAGAAGGGCTTCGCTCGATGGCTCAGTACAATCGGGACAGGAGTTCGAATACTCCCGGAATCCATCCAGATCTGGTAGTCGTTACCGGCGCCGGCCGAGGGATCGGCAAGGCCATCGCCCTGAGTGCGGCAACGAGCTGCTTTGTACTTTGCATCTCTCGCTCGGAATCGGCCTTGGAGGTTGCTGAGACTATTCGCAAGGCGGGAGGCAGGGCGGAAGGGTTAGTCCTTGATTTGGAGGACTACAAGGAGACTGAAACGAAGGTCGGGGAATGGATTTCTAACTCGTCATTCCAGCGCATTGCGGGCGTTTTTGCGGCCGCAATTCTGGGGCCTCAAGGCTCGCTCATGAATTCCAACTTGCAGGATTGGGACCGCACATTCACCGTCAATGTGCTTGGGAACCTGGCGGTGGCGCGCGCCATCCTGCCGGTCCAGAAACAGAACCGCTTCGGCCGCCTGCTCTTCTTTGCAGGAGGCGGAGCCGCGTATGCCTATCCCATGTTTCCCGCTTACGCTGCTTCAAAAACCGCACTGGTTCGGGTTGTCGAGAACTTGCATGAAGATCTGAAAAGTGAGGGAGACTTTGCCACGGCCATCCTGGCTCCTGGGGCAGTGGAAACCGATACGCTCGCGTCGGTGCGCGCAAGCGGCGCCGAGATTCGCACCACCGTCGATATCGGTGAACCCACTCGATTCGCGAGAGAGTTCATTATGTCGGAGACGTGTTCCTTCTCAGGTTGCTTCGTTCACGTCCGCGACAGTTGGCAGGAGTGGCTGAACAGCAAGCAGGTGTTTCCCGGGAACGATCTCTGGAAGTTGAGGCGCGTGGAATGATTCGGGTTGGTGTTATTGGGGTTGGCTTGATCGGGCGGGAACGCCTGACAGCTCTGTCGTCTCTTGAAGCGGAAGGCAAGCCGATTTCGATTGCCGGCATCTATGACTCCAATCAGGACCTTTGCCAGTCTACCGGAGAAGAGTTTGGCACCTCGGGTTACGGGACTGTCGAGTCCCTCCTGCAACAAAAGCTGGATTGGGTAATGATTGCCCTGCCGCATGACTCCGCGGCTCAAATTGCCTGCGAGGCTCTGCAGTCTGGCGCCTCAGTCCTGATTGAAAAACCCATGGGGCGAGACCTCAATGAAGCGGAGAAGCTGGCCCAAATTGGAGGAGACCGCCTTCATGTTGGATTCAATTACCGGTTTTACGATGGGATCAGCCGGGCAGTCCGAGATACTCGAAGCGGCCGATTTGGAAAAATCATATCGATTGAATTTGTCCTTGGACATGGCTGTGCACCGGGTCAAGAGCAAACCTGGAAGCTGGACGAAATACGAGCCGGCGGCGGTTGCTTGATCGACCCCGGAGTGCATCTGCTCGACCTGTGCCTCCAACTCGCGCCCGGCGGAGTCAAACCACTGGCAGGAAGCAGTTGGAGTGGCTTCTGGAACACAGGGATCGAAGAAGAGGTTTCTCTCCTGCTCGAAGCCGACGGATTCTCCATCAGTCTGCGCATCTCCCTGGTTGCCTGGCGGAGCACTTTCTTCATGAGAGTCAATGGAACAGACGGGTACGGAATCGTCAACGGGCGAAACCGAAGTTACGGGAACCAGCAGTATACATTCGGCAAGAGGTGGGGTTGGCGTGAGGCGGAGTCGCAGGCGGCATCGGAGGTCGTCGAGTTGGAGGATGACGGTCTCGACGTCTTCAAGCGCGAAACCGAAGCGCTCCTGTTTGGGGGCAATAGTGGCTCGGATTGGCCCCAGATTGCTACTGCGAAAGACGCACTTCAGGTAATGAAACTGCTCGATGAGATCAGGACCGTGATGGGGCTTCGAAGAAACTATTCAAGCTGAACTGTTTCACTTCTAAGGTGGATCGACCTTCACCGAGCCAATCGGGCGAAACGTCGGATTATTGGAAAGACGCTCGACGTTGTTGATCAGAGTCGTCGCCGCGAACCGCGTATTCACGGCTGCAGCGAACGCGATCGATTCAAGGCTCCCTCGTCCGCCGCATCGATGAGGCCGTTTGCCATGGCTACTAAGGCGAAGATCTCGAGCGAATAAGAATACGGAAACCCGAAGACGATCACTCCGATTGTCACCAGGACCCATGACGCCGGGGTCGGATACAGCAGAGATCCTGAGTCGGGCTCTCGGAAATAGATGTAAATGGGCCTAACCGTGAAGAGGATCAGGAGAATTGTTCCAAAAACCCCGACACGAAGGTATTGGTTGACGATCTCATTGTGCGGCTGGGCGTCAATGTATCCGCTGGCGGCTGAGTCCAGGCGCAGGTACCCTGATCCGATCGGAAATCCTATCAGCACGGTTAGGGGAGATTGATCGTCTGAGAAGGATCTTTCCCACCCCTCAATTCTCCATTGCAAGGTGTTTGTGTTTGTGGCACTATCCTGGAGTTCTCCAACAAGCTGTGTTCTGAGCCCGATAAAGCTGAAAAGCACGATGCATGCGAGTATGGCGACGGCTCCTCCGATCTTCCACAGATATCGAGTGATCCTGGCGTCGATAAGAAAAGCTGCGGCGAGTGTAACCACAAACATGACCCAAACGGTCCGGTGCTGCAAGACAACCACAGCAGCAACGAAAACTCCGATGAGCCAGTGCAACCATCGGCTGTGATTTCGATAAACTACCCACGAAGCCGCAAAGAGCATGGAGAGTTCAATGGACGCAGCTGCGCCTGCCGGAACACCACGATCGATCCCCCCCTCAATTACCTGCTGACCATTCGTCACACCGACCGTTCCGCCGATCGGAAATCCAGCATAGTGCAAACAGGCTATGAGAACCAGAGCGGCAGAAAAAACAATTTGTGCAATCACAACTTTCTTGACAATCTTTCGATCATGAGGAATCGTCGTGAAATAAATTAATGCGAGCACCTCTCCAATGAGACCGCGACCCTCGGTTCCGACAGTTGTAATGTCAAATGCAGCCAAACCGCGCACCGCGCTCAAGCCAAACAAGAATAGATAGCCACCGACGAGAACATTTAGAGTGGAGAGCTTGAGCTCTTGAAATCGAAGTCGTATGATGCCCGCTGGAAGCAGACAAAAGTACAAGAGGTCAAGCGGATTAATGTGAATTTTTCCAAGAAGAATAGCGTCGGTACCAAACGCGAAATTCAGACATGTACCGACGAGAACGCATATCCATGCGACCATGAAGTTGCGCGCCAGGAGCCAAACCAACGAGACGTACACGGTGCCAGCGAGAACAGCCAGGAGGAGGATCATCGCCTGAGCAAACCCCGAACCTCATTTGAGTCGGCTCCCGCGATGCCAGTCGTCGTGTGAGAGGATGGGCGCAATTTGTAAATAGCCTCCGTAGCGCGTTGGCACACTTCGCAACGGAGACCTAACTCTTCGAAGCGTATAATCCGGTGCAGGATCATTATAGCTTGGGTGTTTCAACG
>PMWR01000447.1 GCA_003166055.1 Acidobacteriaceae bacterium | reverse complement strand
GAGATTGCCGACGCGGCAAAGAAATCGTTTCTGACAGAAATCGCGTGGGGCGGATTGAAGGCCGGAACTCGTTTTGGCGAGCCCGCGCCGCTGTTTCCCCGCGCGGAAAAGGATGCAGTGGAACGTATGCAGAATCTTGAAAACGAGAACAATCGCAGCGCCGTTGAGGCGGCTAGTGGGCAGGAAAACGTCGCACCATCGGCTCCGGAGGCGCCGCCGACGGCGCTTGGCGTTTCCCCGGTGCCCGCGCCGCCAACGCCAACAGTAGCTCCGGCGCCGGCGGAGCCGTCGGCTGTTCCACCAACGTTGCTTGCGGCAGAGACTCCGGCCGCAGCTCCGGTGGCTGTTGCAGCGACGCCAGCTGCTCCGGTGGCTGAGGACCAGGCAGCTGCCGGACCGGGTGTGGCGGAACACATTTCGATTGACGATTTCACCAAGGTGGAACTGCGAGTGGCGCAGATTCTGGTAGCGGAGCGGATTCCGAAGGCGGACAAGCTGCTGCGCCTCGAAGTCGACCTGGGCTATGAGAAGCGGCAGATTCTCGCCGGCATTGCGCAGTACTACGAGCCGGAAAAGCTGGTTGGAAGGAAGATTGTCATCGTGGCGAATTTGGCTCCGCGCAAGATGAGGGGCCTGGAGTCGAACGGGATGCTGCTGGCGGCTTCGCTGCCGGATGGCGCGCCAGTGCTGGCTGGATTTTTGGAAGAGGTTCCGCTGGGGGCGCGGCTGAAATAAACCCTTCTGTTTTTTGCTCTGAAAGAACTGTCATTATCGGGAGCCTTCCCCAGGCAATTCCGTGAGGTTCCATTGCTGATTGATTCTCATGCCCATCTGGATAACGATCGCTACGCGGAGGACCGCGCGGCGATGCTGGGCCGCGCGTATGAGGCGGGTGTCGGCACGGTGCTGGCGATCGGCATTGGCGAACAGGCGGCGGGCATGGATGGGGCGCTTGCGATCTGCCGCGAATTCAACGGGCAACCGAACCTGCCGCGGCTTTACGCGAGCGCGGGGGTTTATCCGCACAACACGCACGAGATCGACGCCGCGGTGCTGACCAAGCTGGATGGCCTGCTGGCCGAGCCGGAGGTGATTGCCTGCGGTGAGATTGGTCTGGACTACTACCACGAGGGCGCGCCGCACGATGCGCAGCGGGCCGGGCTGATCAAGCAACTTGAGATTGCCGCGGCGCGGAAGCGGCCGATCCTGATTCACTGCCGGCCGACCGGCGATGGAGCCAACGGCACGATGGACGCATGGGACGATCTTTTCGCCGTATTGGAAGAGCATTGGATGCACACGGGCCTGGGCGGCGTGATGCACTGCTTTGGGGCTGGGTGGGAGCAGGCGCGTCGGTCGCTGGACATGGGATTTCTGATATCGTTTGCGGGAAACCTCACTTATCCCAAAGCGCAACCGCTCCGGGATGTGGCGGCGCGGCTGCCGCTCGACTCTGTTCTGGTGGAGACGGACGCGCCGTGGCTGGCGCCTGCGCCCGACCGCGGCAAGCGGAATGAGCCGGCGTGGGTGATTCGGACCGCCCAAACGCTGGCCGCAACCCTGGGCGTCGAGGAGCAGGAAGTGGCACAGCGTACCACGAAAAACTTCCAACGGCTGTTTCGCATTGGGGCTGACGTGGGAAACTGATACAGTTGCACCGACGCGATCCGCAGGTGAGCGGGGTGGTTTGCCTCTGCGCCGCGAATGAACATGAAGGACAAGAAAGCTATGGCACAAGAGAATTCGTTCGATATTGTCAGCAAGGTGGACATCCAGGAGGTCCGCAACGCCATCGACCAGGCGCTCAAGGAGATTCGGCAGCGGTTTGATCTGAAGGACTCGCACTCCGATGTGAAGCTCGCGGAGGGCGACAAGGAGATTCAACTGTCCTCGGCGAACGAGTACAAGCTGGAGGCGGTCAAGGAGATTCTGGGGCAAAAACTGGTGAAACGCGGCGTCTCGCTGAAGAATCTAACTTACGAAAAGGTGGAGCAGGCGTCGGGCCAGAGCGTTCGGCAGAAGATCAATCTGCAACAGGGCCTGCCCATTGAAAAGGCCAAGGAGATTGTGCGGCTGGTGAAAGACTCGAAAAAGAAGGCCCAGGCGACCATTCAGGGAGATACAGTCAGGATTTCAAGCAAGGACCGCGACGAGTTGCAGGCGATCATCGCATTGCTGCGGGGCAAAGACCTGGGCGTGGATTTGCAGTTCACGAACTACCGCACGAATTAACCACCACCTGCGGTGGGGCCAACTGCTCGCTATTCGCTCGCTCGGGCTTTGTCTTTCTAGCCTTTGCGGTGGGCAGGCTTCCAAGGGTCGATGAGCAAGCCTTAGCAAGGGCACTGTAGGATAAAGCACAGGANNGACGACCTCGTGGCGATCGAGCAGGAGCTGGGCCGCGACGCCGCCTCCGGCGTAAGCACCATCACGGAGATCGCCGAATACCTGCGCGAGGGCGGCGGCAAGCGCATACGGCCATCGCTGCTGCTGCTGGCGGCGCACCAGTTGGGCTACGCGAGCCAGGGCGCGATACGCCTGGGAGCGGTGGTGGAGATGGTGCACACCGCAACGCTGGTTCACGACGACATTATCGACGGGGCGGACACGCGGCGCGGCCGGCCCTCGGCCAACACCACCTGGGGCAACGAAAAATGCGTACTGGCGGGCGACTGGCTTTACATGCAGGCCTTCAAGGTGGCGCTCGAAGAGAAGAACCTGCGGGTGCTGGAGCTGCTGATCGGGCTGACGCAGCAGATGGTGGAGGGCGAGCTGCTACAGATTCAAAAGCTCGGCAAGGCGGTCTCCGAGGCCGAGTACTACGACCTTATTTTTCGCAAGACTGCGTGTCTTTTCGCGGTATCGATGCGGCTGGGCTCGGTGCTGGCGGGGGCGACGGAGGCGCAGGAGACGAGCCTGGCCACATATGGGCGCGCGGTGGGGCTGGCCTTCCAGATTGTGGACGACGTGCTGGACCTGACGGCGACCGAGGAAGTTCTGGGCAAGCCGGTGGCCAGCGATCTGCGTGAGGGCAAAGCCACGCTGGCGGTGATTCACGGATTTGACCACGGTACGGCGGCGGATCGCAAAGCGATTCAGCGGGTGCTGGACGACCGCAGCTTTGAGAACATCAGCAGGCAGCAGATTCAGGAGATCCTGGTGCGCAACGGGTCTGTTGAGTATGCGATGGCTGCGGCGGACCGGTACGCGGAACAGTCGCGCCAGGCGCTGGCGCCGATGGCCGACTCCGACTTCAAGCGCGCGCTGCTGTGGGTTCCCGATTTCGTGGTGGCGCGGGAGAAGTAGATGGCGCTCGGCAAAAAGGGAAATCGCAAATCAGGAAAATCTTTATGGGCCGAGGTCGACGGCTACTTCGGGGAGCTGTTGGCTCCTCCGGATGCCGGGCTTGACGCCGCGCTTGCGGCCAATCGCAAGGCCAAGCTTCCGGCCATCGACGTATCACCGCTCCAGGGCAAGTTTCTAAAAGTTCTGGTCCAGATGACGCAGGCGCGGCGCGTGCTTGAGATTGGCACGCTGGGCGGCTATAGCACCATCTGGATGGCTCGCGCGCTGCCCGCGGACGGGCGCATCGTCTCGCTCGAATTCAACCCGAAACATGCGGATGTGGCGCGCGCCAACCTTGAAAACGCCGGGCTGCTGGATCGCGTGGACCTGCGCGTTGGCCCCGCCCTCGACAGCCTTCCGATGGTCGAATCCTCAGGCGCCGGGCCCTTCGATCTGATTTTTGTCGACGCCGACAAGGCGAGCAATCCGCAGTACCTGGAGTGGGCTTTGAAGCTGGCGAGGCCGGGAACGGTGATTGTTGTCGACAACGTGGTGCGGCAGGGCAGGATAATCAACGCTGAGAGCACCGATCCCGACATCCAGGGGACGCGGCGCTTCACGGAGATGCTGGCCGCAGAGCCGCGCCTGAGCGCCACGGTGCTGCAAAACGTGGGCGTGAAGGGCTACGACGGGTTTGCGATCGCGGTGGTGCTGCGCTGAATTCTCATCGGAGCGCCCCGCAAGGTGAGAAAAACATTCGCAATCAATGAAGTTCGGCGGCCATGTTTCGGGTTGAGGCGGTAGAATTCTCTGCAACATGAACGAGCGTCTTGAGAAGATACGCCAACTTCTGAGCGAACTGGAAGTTGAGTTGAAGGCGGGAGCTCCGGCGGGAGACCGCGATTTTTCCGCGCTGGAACTGCCGCTCATCATCCAGCAGATCGTCGACGACCTGCAGCCGCTGCTCACGCCTTACGATGCGGCGTTCTACTGGTTTCTGTTTCGTCATTCCATTGCCAAAGACGGCGCTCCGCATCTGCGGGTGAGCAACCGGCAATTGCGTACCGCGGTTGTCAAATCGTCCTACTCGCAGGCCGAGGAGAATCCCGTTTCGCTGGGGAAGGTGCAGGAGACATTGCGCGCGCTCGAGAGCATCGGCGCGATTCGGAAAGAGGGCGAACCCAACCGCGACGGCACGCTCTACCGTGTATTCATCCCCGGCGAGATCGAGGCTTGCCGTCGATACCGCGAAGAGCGCAGGACATCGGAGCAGCAACTCAAGTTTCCCTCAGCAGGCATCGAGGTCGGATAGAGCGCATTTCTCACAAATGGCGTGAATGCCTGGAATTCAAGACTCCTCGAGATTACTGAGGGTCTGGAGACCCTCAGTACAGCCGGTC
>PMWR01000094.1 GCA_003166055.1 Acidobacteriaceae bacterium | reverse complement strand
AACAAGATCAAGCACTGGCTCAATGAAGACCAGCGGGCACGTGCCGTCGACATTGGGCGCAAGCTGCTGGAGCGCGAGGCCAAGAAGTTCAAGGTCCCGATGAGCCAGATTACCGACCAGGACCTGGGCCGCATTGCAAATGAGTACGGTGTAGCCACGGCGGCCGATCTGCTGGCGACGCTGGGGCAGGGCAAGCACTCCGCGCACCAGGTGCTGAACAAGCTGGCGCCGGGGTTTGACAGCGCGGGCGATGCCGAGGGCGTTCCCGAGACCGCGAAGCCGGGCAGCGGCGAATCGGGCATGTCGGATGCAGTAAGGAAGCTGCATTTGACGGGATCGGATTCGCTGCAGGTGGAGGGGCAGAACGATTTGCTGGTCTACCGGGCGCGCTGTTGTAATCCCATACGCGGCGAAGAGATTATCGGCTACGTGACGCGCGGCAAGGGCGTGGCGGTGCATGCGCGCAGTTGTCCCAATGTGCAGAATTTGCTTTATGAGAGCGACCGGCGCATTGCGGTTGAGTGGGGCCGCGTGGGCGACCAGGCCACAGGAAAGCCGCAGCGCTATCCGGTGAAGATTACGGTCTTCTGCGACGACCGCACCGGCCTGTTGAAGGAGATGACGGCCGTGATATCCGATGACAATACCAACATCCGCGGCGTGGAGATCAAGCGCAGCGAGAACGATGAAGCCATTGTGGAGTTTGTGGTGGAGGCCGAAGATGTGCACCACCTGAACCGCATGGTGCTGGGGCTGCGGCGCGTGGCCGGCGTGCGCGCGGTGCAGAGGACGCAGAAGCTGTAAAAGCTAGTTGTCAGTGTTCAGTGGTCAGTTTTCAGTTGGTTCATTTCGGCTGTGCGCCTGCTCGTCTTATCCACCTTTTCGATCGCTACTGAAAGACGGAAGCTGATCGCCGGATACTGACAACTTAAAAGTGACAACTGAAAACTGCTTTTACAGCACTTGCTTCGCGATGGTCATCAGCTGCATGTTGGACGTGCCTTCGTAGATTTTGCCTATCTTGGCGTCGCGATAATACTTCTCTATCGGGTAGTCGCGGACGAAGCCGTTGCCGCCAAAGACTTCTACACTTTGGCTGGCTACGCGCTCGGCNNGCGAACAGCTTGGTCATGGCCGCTTCAAGCACGTACGATTGGCTCGCATCCTTCAACCGCGCGGCGTTGTATACCATCAGCTTGACCGCTTCAATCTCGGTGGCCATCTGCGCGAGCGTGAACTGCACGGCTTGAAACTCGGCGATGGGCTTGCCGAACTGGCGGCGTTCTTTTGCGTATTTGGCCGCGTGTCCCCATGCGCCCTCGGCCAGGCCCAGCATCTGCGCGCCGATGCCGATGCGGCCTTCATTCAGCGTCTCAATCGCGATCTTGTAGCCCTTGCCCGGCTCGCCGAGCAGATTTGATTCGGCTACTTCGCAGTTATCGAAGATCAATTCACAGGTGCTGCTGGCCCTGATGCCGAGCTTGTCTTCCTTGCGGCCCACCGTAAATCCCGGCGTACCTTTTTCAACCAGGAAAGCCGTGATGCCTTTGTAGCCCGCACACGAATCCAGTGTCGCGAAGACAATGAACAGGCCGGCTTCGCGCGCATTCGAGATCCATAGCTTGCGGCCGTTGAGGCGAAAGCCGCCCGGCACAGCCTCTGCGCGGGTTTGCAGCGCGAAGGCATCCGAACCGGAACCGGCTTCGCTGAGGGCATAGGCACCCACCGTGTCCGTTGCCAGCCGGGGCAGCCAGTGCTGCTTCTGCTCCTCGTTTGCCCAGCGGCGCAACGCGTTGACGACCAGCGTGTTGTGCACGTCCACCAGCACAGCGACGGCGGGGTCGACGGTGGAAATGGCTTCGATGGCCAGGGCCGAGTCAAAGAAGCTGCCGCCGGCGCCGCCTTGAGCTTCAGGGATCTCGATGCCCATCAGGCCGAGTTCGAAGAGCTGCTTCACCAGGCCGGGGATGAACTGCTGGGCCTCGTCCATGGCGCCGACGTGCGGCCCGATTTTTTCTTCGGCGAACTGCCGCACGGTTGAATAGAAAAGGCTCTCTTCTTCAGAGAGCCGCGTAAGCGGTGTGCCGGTGTGCGTTGCGTGGGCCAAGAACTGGTTCCTCCGGCTTCGAAGTCTACCACCCGCGGGCACCTGCGGTGCGGCAGACGCTCGCGGGAGGCTCGCAATAGCTACTCTGCATCCAACTCATGGCTTTCAGCTTTCAGCGCTCAGCTCACGGCTCGCAGCGCGATGCCGTTCAAAAACTGCCCCAATCTGAGTGCAAAATGGCGGTTTTGCCGCAATTGAGTGCCTGTAACTTCTTTGTTTTCAGTGGCACGAAATAAATCAAACGGCTAAGTTCTTTGTTATGAACAAAAGCGGGAGGGGGGTAGGGGGGTACGTTAAAAAGGTACGGCCCGGTGGCACCCCCCGCCATGCTGAACGGATGCCTTCCGGACTCGTCTTCATCATTTTCAATTGTGCGCGTTTTGGGGGAAATTATCGGCAAAATGACGGACTAATTCTTTGGGGCAGATCTTGACCTGCGCCGAAAGCCACCTGCGGGGGGGGCAAACGCTCGCTACATGCTCGCATTGGCTTGGTTTGCTTCCCACTCATCGCCAGGAAAAAACAGAAGGAGGGGCACCCGGCTTTGTCTCGCAGCGTCCCTACGGGACGCTAACGTCATTTTTGGCTGCTCACCCCGGGTTGCGCTCCGCTTACCCGGGGCTATTCTCCTCCTGTCCCTCCGGGACGGGCACCTGCGGTGCGGCAGACGCTCGCGGGAGGCTCAACCTCTCCCATGTCTCAAAGGCGAGAC
>PMWR01000492.1 GCA_003166055.1 Acidobacteriaceae bacterium | reverse complement strand
GAAACAGCGCCTTCATCCGCGACTTGGTGAGCGTGTACCGCAACTCGTGCGAGCGGTAAGCCGGGTTCACGTTGACCAGCGCCGCTCCGGCCCGCGCGCAGCCCATGTGCATCACGATCCACTCGATGCAGTTGGTGGACCACAGGCCGACGCGGTCGCCCCGCCGAATGCCGAGCGACCAAAGCCCTCGTGCCACGCGGTTCGCTTCGTCGCTCAGCTGGGCCCAGGTCAGGCGCTGGGCCTGATGGCAGGACGCAACGGCCAGGCGGTCGGGAAAGCGATTCGCTGTGCGGTGCAAGAGGTCGCCGATGGTCAGGTTCAACAGCGGCCGGTCGGGTCCCCGCGCGTAGCTCAGGGTGCGGGCTTCTTCTTCAAAGGGCATGATTCGGGCTCATGAAACAACGAAGGGAAGTGTATATCTCCAGACCCTGACAGGCTGTGTGATCCAGCACACAAAACTCAGCCGGTGGCTCAACCGAGGGTCGATGCGGAAGAACGTCAGTAGACGTTTTGGCATCTGAACTGTGGATGGGCTGTGGGCATGGGCTGTGACCCAGGAGGAGACTGGCATGCAAAATGGGAACGGAACAAACCTGGCAAGCGGAGTGATCGCTGGGGCGGTGGGCGGATTGGTTGCTTCGTGGGTGATGAACGTGTTCATGGAGAACGTCGGCTCAAAGCTCCAAGACGCGGTCGAAACCGAGGAGGAGCGCGCGGAGGCCGCGTGGCAGCAGGCGATGCAGGCCGACGTTCCCAAAGAAGACGCGACCATGAAGACCGCGGATGCCCTGGTGGGAGCCGTTACCGGCGGCCGGCACCTGTCCTGGGAAGAGAAGAAGATCGGGGGGCCGATCGTCCACTATGCCTTTGGAACCTTGATGGGTGGTCTTTACGGCGCTGCGGCGGAGTACTCCAGGGTCGCTCGGCTGGGGAACGGCACTCTTTTTGGCACCGCGCTGTTTACCGGGGCGGACATGATCGCCGTTCCAGCGTTGAATCTGTCGTCAAGTTCCGGCGAGGCGCCGGTTTCGTCGCTCGCCACGCCTTATGCGGCTCACCTGGTGTATGGAGCGACTACGGAGTTTGTCCGGCGGCTGGTGCGGGGTGTGCTTTAGGCGGTAATCTCCATTTCCCTATTGACAGATACTTGACAATTGGGCAATGAAAGCGCAGGATAATGAGGTCGGCATATGAGTGCAGCGGTCTAAAGCCGTGGTGTCGATCCCGCCAGCAATGGTCTCTACGAGTGTGGGGATAAAAGAGGCGCATGGAATATGAAAAGGCTCTCTTCATTGAGGGCCTTTTCTCCGTTATGTGCTTATATTCTTATTATTCAGAGTGTTGTGCAGAATAATCCAAAACCGAATTGGCTTCCCATCTGGCCGTGTGGAATTATGGCCAAGATCGCGAACAAAGGCAGTTTCGATAATCATTTCAAGCCGACCTTTCGCCTTCTTCTTCACCTTGAAAAAGATGTCATATTCCACGGTTAGAGCTTCGTCAGTGACCGCTTCAACTGTGAAGAAGTTCCGCCGGTTTTTGTTGTGGTAAGGCTTTCTATCCGGCAAAGCCTGGATGATCGCCGGGAGCAGTTTCGACAGTTCATATCTTCGAAAGTCGAAAACCCGGCTTTCATAACCATCTGAATATATTAGAGCGTTATCGCAGATTTCTTCAGCTTTCAGTTCGCGAGAGAAGCAGTGAAGGGTGTACGTTACTTCTACCCTGTAAACTTCAGCAGCTTTGTTACCTTCACTAGGACGCCTATACTCCAAAGTGCAGGGATGTAAATGAGCAAGATCGTATCTTTTTCCACCGTAATTGAAAGGTAACCATTTCATTATCAGCAATTTTACAGCTTATCGCTCTTGCTTTTAAAGACGCTTGTCGATTGCTGAGTTCGGCAAACGGAACCACTGCAATATCTATAGCGGCGATGTTAGCTTGGTGGGCGCTGCAGGATTCGAACCTGCGACTTCCACCGTGTGAAGGTGGCACTCTACCGCTGAGTTAAGCGCCCCAAGAGAGGAGTGGCGAAAGCTGCGCCAGCGGGGCATCCCATGGGTTAGAGTAACACCAGCAGGGCTTTCAAGGCCACCCCGTGCTCCCCATCGGTATGGCCGCGACCCCTGCTCATTCGCCGATGCGCTGGAGAGTCTTTTCAATTCGCCAAGCAGCTGATTTCCCGCGGGACGGGGAGGCGGCGCTGCGGGCGTTGCCGGGTCTGGGTGGGACGGGCGTGGGCGGCGTGGAATTGGCGAGCGCCGGCCTGGGCGGCCCGGGCCTGGCCCGGTCCCTTGCAGAATTCTCGGCAAAGGCCGGCGGTTCGCGCGCTGAAAGCCGTCCAAATGGGGCGGCAAAGGGGAATTCCGGCCCGGAAATGGCGCATGAAATCGATGAAACGGCGCAACCTTCCGATGTAAATGGGGTTCCAGAGGATATGGCGACTCTGGTCCTGGACAACTCGGTTCTGGGAGCGGGCGCGGCCTCACGGCCGGGCGCACCGGAGAGCTACAGCGGGTCGCAGGTGAGTCTCGACCCAGCCAGCGATGCAGCCATCATGCTGCGCGTGGCCGCCGGCGATGAGGCCGGCTTCAATTTCCTGGTCGGAAAGTACCACCGGGCGATGATTCATTTTCTCTTCCGCATGGTCCGCAACCAGGCCATTGCCGAGGAGCTGGCGCAGGAAGTCTTCCTGCGCGTTTACCGCTCGCGCGAGAGCTACCGTGCCGAAGCCAAGTTCACCACGTGGCTTTACCGGATCGCGACCAACCTGGCGGTCAACCACGCGCGCGATACGCGGCATGAGCGGTCGGCGCAGACGATTTATCTGGATGCTCCGGACGAAGAGAACGGTACCAAGCCGGATGTGGCGGACGATGAGCCTTCGGTGGAGCAGCGCATGATGCGCGATGAGCGGATGGCGGCCATTCGGACGCACGTGATGGCACTGCCGGAGCGGCAGCGGATGGCGGTGNNGAGTCGGCGACCAAGTCGCTGCTTTTCCGCGCCTACCAGACACTGCGGGACAAGTTGAAGGATTTTGTATAAGCAGGAAGCAGAATGCTTTTGTTCAAGTGAAGAAGCCGGGCAACACCGGCAGGGAGTGGGGTAGCAACCATGGAACGGATGAAGACAAATTGCACTGGGATGGAATCGAAGCTGGCGGA
>PMWR01000533.1 GCA_003166055.1 Acidobacteriaceae bacterium | reverse complement strand
GCCCTAGGAAGAAACAAGATGGAAAGGGAAAGGCCCTATAGCGGATGGTTGGGCTTTTAGGTCTCCCACCCATCGGACAAAAACAAAGACGTCCGATGGATGGGGCACCCAGTTTCATCCACTGCGGGTCGGCGAAGCCGGTGGTGGACTAGGAAAAAATCGAAAGAAGATCCCTGGTGGATCATCCGGCTCGCCTGCTTCCAGGCGGTGACGGTGAGGTTCGCTTTCGCGGTGTACCGAATTGATCAGCGAGCGTGATTCGCGAGATGGGAGACTGCAAATGAAAGGGCTGCGGGCGTTCTCAACAAGTTGGAGACGCCTTCGGCATCGAGGAGAAGACCATGGCAGCGGATAGAGACGCGTTGGCAGCGGATCTGCATACGAAGGCGGCGTACGCGCACACAGCGGCTGCTTTCTCGCACAGCACGGGCGATCACGCATCGGCCCAGGAGCTTGCCAGGAAGGCTCTGGGAGACTCGGTGGAGGCCGTACGGTATTCCGACCAGATTGTGCAGGAAAGGCCGCAGGCCCTGAAGGCTTAGAGCGGCGTGCTCTCAATGGATTTCGGCGAGCGAATAGCGGGCGGCGCGATTCTCTCAGCGGCATAACCCAAGCATTGCAACCCGGAGTGAAGGAGATATGAGATGGGGCTGATCATTCTGATTGTGGTTTTGGTTCTGGTATTCGGCGGCGGGGGCGGGTACTACGGCTACGGCCGGTGGGGCGCAGGCGGCGGCGCGGGCATAGGGCTCGGCACCATTCTGGTGATCCTGCTGATTTGCTGGCTTCTGGGAGTCTTCCACTAGAGCGCCGTTGCGCGTGAGTTTCGCGACCCGTCAGCACCCCACATCGTTTATACAGGGACAGGCTCACAGCCGCCGCAATGCGAGACAGCGGCGGCTGCGGCAAATTGCGAAGTTGATCGAGGAGTGGCGGCGATCGCGGGCACTGAGCGCATATTCGCCGATTTCGGGCTAAGGCGGTCGGCTGGAGTCTTGTACTACAGTTGTATTTGGCTCAATTGCAGGAAACCCCGCAAATGCCCGGGCCTGAAGGCCGCATTAGTTTGCTCTCTTTCAGGGGGTTAAAACGCCCTACGCCCTCCGGAATCTCCGAAGTACAACTGTAGTACCAGTACAAAGAGCGCCTACGCATATATAGATTTTCAAAGTACCTTGGTAAGTCCATTCCTTTAACAAAATGGGTTGTTCCTCTCCTGATTTGACCCCCTGGGCCGATGGATGAGAAGACGCTAAGAATCGGGATCGCTAGTCCCGGCTCTCGGGCGTACTTCCGCGTCTCGAAAGGCCTTGGATGGCGTTTCTGCTCAGGCTTCGTATCCTGGTTTTCCCTGCCATGCTATGGGGATGGTTGCTTTGGGCGGCGTTTTGGCATGCGCCGGTGAATCGCGTTGCGGAACCGGGCCGAACATTAGAACAGGCAAATCAGCCTCAACTGGTCACGCTGGCAGGAAATGTGCATCCGCTGGCGAGGGGGGAGTTTGACGAGGGAGTGGTCGAGCCCGATACGCCGCTCGACAGGATGGCGCTGTTGCTGAAGTCCTCACCGGAGCGGCAGGCGGATTTGGATGCGCTGGTGGAGGCGCAGCATGATGCGCATTCGCCGGTGTTTCATCAGTGGCTGACGCCGGCGGAGTTTGGCGCGCGGTTTGGGGCGAGCGGAAGCGACATTGCGCAGGTTGTTGCATGGCTTGAGGGTTACGGATTCAAGGTGGACGAAATTGCGGCGAGCAACCGGCTGATTCTGTTTTCTGGGACGGCGGGCGAGGTTGACGAGGCGTTTCATACTGGGATCGACCGTTACAAAGTGAACGGAATGGAGCACATCGCCAACGCGCAGAATCCGCAGATTCCGGCGGCGCTTGCGGGGGTCATAGGCGGGGTGGTTTCGCTGCACGATTTTCGCCGGGTTTCCCAGGTCAAGACGCGGGAGGCGATGGGGGTGCGACCGGAGTATTCGAGCGGGGCCACGCACTATCTTTTTCCAGCGGATTTCGCGACCATCTACGACCTGAATCCGCTGTATGCGGCCGGGACGACGGGGACGGGGACATCGATTGCGATTGCCGGGCGAAGCGACATTGACGTGGGAGATGTCGCGGCGTTTCGGACGATTTCAGGACTGACAGCGAACAACCCTCAAGTGGTTATTCCGGGGACGAATCCTGGGTTGGTTGCGGGCGATCAGGACGAGTCGACACTGGACGTGGAGTGGAGCGGGGCGGTTGCGCCGGCGGCTACGGTGAACCTGGTTGTGGAGGCGTCGACAGCGACGACGGACGGGGTGGATCTGTCGGCCGCGTACATTGTGAACCACGCGACGGCGCAGGTGATGAGCACGAGCTATGGTAACTGCGAGCAGGACATGGGAACGGCTGAACTGGCTTTCTACAACAGCCTGTGGGAACAGGCGGTGAGCCAGGGGATGAGCGTGTTTGTGGCCGCGGGCGACGCCGGCGCGGCGGGGTGCAACACAGGATCGGATTCATTGGGATCAGGCGCGGCGGTGAATGGGTTGTGCAGCTCACCGTATTCAACGTGCGTGGGCGGAACGGAATTCACCGAGGGGCCAGATTATTTGCAGTATTGGTCCCCGTCTAACTCATCGAGTTATGAATCGGCGCTGAGCTACATTCCGGAAGAGGTTTGGAATGAGAGCGCGTTAAACGGCGGGACGGGGCTGTGGGCTTCAGGGGGTGGAGTCAGCGTGGTTTACGCGGAGCCGACATGGCAAAAGGGGGTAAGCGGGACTGGAGAGGGCATGCGGATGGTTCCGGATGTGGCGTTATCGGCGGCCGACCATGACGGGTACATCATCTGCGAGAACGGGTCGTACTGGGTGATTTCGGGGACGTCGGCCGCGTCGCCTTCGTTTGCCGGGGTGATGGCGCTGATTGTCGAGACTGAAGGGGGCAATGGGCAGGGAAACGCGAATGCGGGGCTTTATCCGCTGGCTAATGCGGGACAGAATCCCTTTCATGCGACGTCGTCGGGAAACAACAGCGTGCCGGGGGTGGCTGGGTTCACGGCAAGCGGCGGCGACTACAACCTGGCGACGGGCCTGGGGTCAGTGGATGGCGCGCTGTTGGTGAACGCATGGAGCGCACAGGCGGGTGGGGGATCTCAAGCTGTCGCGCCAGTGCTGACGCTGACGTCGTCGCTGGCGTCGGTTGCGGTGGTGAGGGGAGCGATCGCCGCGATGAGTTGGTCGGTGGGGACGGGCGGATCTTTCAATGGGCCGATCAGCTTGCACGTGAGCGGGCTGCCCGCCGGGGTGACGGCGGTGTGGTCGGCCAACCCGGTTGTACCGGTCGACGGCGTGAGCACGAATCAGGTAACGCTGAGGTTTGGGACTTCTGTGTTTGCGAGAGTGGGGACGGCCCCGATCACGGTGACCGCCAGCGGGGATGGAGTAACCGCGACGGGGCAGGTTGCTTTGGAGGTACGAGTGCGCCAGGGCTGCGGTTGGCGCCTGGGTTTTCCGCCACTGCCATGCGACCCGCCGGTGAGAGCGGTCTTCCCATAGCTGGATTTGGTTGGGGGAACGGAACGCGCCGATAAGGAACGGCATGGAAGGCCCGGGGGCCGATGGTTGGGCTTTGAGGTTTCCCACCCATCGAGCAAAAAACGCTCGATGGATGGGGCACCCGCGGTTTCATGCCCCGGGGGTCGGCGAAGCCGGTGGATTGAAGAGTGCGAAGGACTGTTCGATGCGAGCGCAGAACTCCGGCGCGGCGCATTCGCTCAGGGATTGATGGGGTTCGAGGACAATCGCGGGAATCTCCGGGAGGGCCTTGAGGGCTTGGACGGTTGAGGGCCAATCGATGGAGCCGTCGCCGGGCCAGAGGTGCTCGTCTTTCTCACCATGGTTGTCATGAACATGAATAGAAGCGATGCGGGTGTTGAGGGTCGAGATGGCCTCGGCGACGCCAACTGAGATGTGGGCATGGCCGAGATCGAGACAGACACCGACGGAATTCAGGTGGCCGATGCGGAGGATTTCGACCAGGTGGCCGGGGGTTGTGGCTTCGCTGAGCAGGTTTTCGACGAGCAGGCGCACGCCGAGCGGATGGGCGAAGGCGCCGAGGTGTTCGAGGGCAGAGAGCGCGTACTCGATGGTGCGGGGCGACCATCCGTCTTCACGCTCACCGAGGTGGACAACGAGGTTGCGGAAGGGGATGGACTCGGCGGCTTCGAGAGCGCGCTTGATTTCGTCCATGGCGTCGATGCGGCGCGCTTTTTCGGGGTGGAGCAGGTTGACCGCGGGCGCCCCGGCGCGGCCCATTTCGCGGTCGGGATAGAGCGGGGCGTGCATGGACCAGGCTTCCAGGGGATTGGAGCGGAAAAAGGCGGCCAATTCGACGATATGGTCCCGGCTGGTGTAGTCGAAGTGGTGGCGCGCCGCAAAAAGCTCGACGGCCTGGGCGCCGGAACGGGCAGCCAAATCCAACTGCGCGGAGTGCAGGCGCTGGTTCCGGAACAGATGCGTTGAGAGGACTCGCAGCATGGTCAAGAGGTCTCCACTCCGCATTCACCGGCACGGTAAATCGGTAGCTAATCCCATTGTCTCATCTTTTGAATAGTTTACGGCAGCTCCAGCGGTGACGTAGAGGAATCCCGGGGAGGGTCCGAAGTGTGTCTGCTGGAGGGGGGTCAGGATTAGCGGCGATGCAAGCCTGCCCTAGGGAGTACAGGCTTGCATCGCCGATGATGCACGACTGGGGATCGTTGCACTCTATTGCAGCAAACTCTCGTGGCCAACCCACCCGGAGGGGTGCTCAGACGGCCTGCGAGGTAAGCGAACGCTGGAACTCGATGAGGCAGAACTGAAAAGCATTTTCCGAATCTGTCCCTGGTGCTCCAGGTATGGGCACAAGAATCTGCCCGTACAAAAGGTGAGATGCGGGAATTTCTAAAAGGTTGTCTGTGCAGATGTGGTCAATACCCAAAAATTGCAAAAGAGTCAGGACAGCGGACTTTTCCCGCTCAATCAATAACCTGCCGCCTTGCCATAGTGGCTGCGTTGATCCTGGCCTGCGGAGAGTTCACCGGTTTTGGGGTCGACGGCGATGCACTCCCCGTTGGACCAGTGGCGCTCAGAGATGCTGAGGGTGTATCCGCGGGCCTGGAGGGCGGCAACGGTTTCAGGCGTGAAGCCAGGTTCGAGATAGAGCTTGTCGGGTTGGTACTGGTGATGGAAGCGCGGAGCATCGACGGCTTGCTGGATGTTCAGGCCGCCTTCAGCCGCCGAGAGAAAAATGTTGGCGACGGTAGTAATGATGCGCGCGCCTCCGGGCGAGCCGAGGACGAAGCGAAGTTTGCCGTCCTCAAGCACGATGGTCGGGGTCATGGAGCTGAGCGGGCGCTTTCCCGGGGCGATGGCGTTGGCTGGCCCCTGAATCAGGCCGAACATATTGGGAACACCCATCTTGGAGGCGAAGTCGTCCATTTCGTCGTTGAGCAGAAAGCCGAGCGAGCCGGCGGTTACGTGGGACCCGAAGCTGTTGTTGAGCGTGGTGGTCACCGAGACGGCGTTGCCCTCGCTGTCGACTACGGAATAGTGGGTGGTTTGGTCGGATTCGTGGTGATATTGGCCGGGTGTTTTGGGAGCGGGCGGCAGAAATCCGGCGGGGCGGACGAGGGATGCGCTGGGCGTGGCCAGGTTGGGATCGATGCCGGCGCGCCACGCTTCGGCGTATTTTTTTGACGTGAGCTGGGCAACGGGGATGGGGTTGTAATCGGGGTCGCCGAGGTAGTCGGACCGGTCCATGTAGGCGCGGCGGTAGGCTTCGGTGATGAAGTGGATGGAAGCCGGGGTGCGATCGCCGAGCTTGGCCAGGTCGTAGCTTTCAAGGATGTTGAGGGCGCTGATCAGGACGATGCCGCCTGAGGATGGCGGAGGAGCACTGATCACCGTGTAGTTGTGGAAGGAGCCAGTGACGGGAGCGCGCTCGACTACGGTGAATTGGGCCAGGTCTTCGAGAGTAAGCAGCGCGCCGCCCTTGTGCAGTTCGTCGACCAGTTCATGAGCGATTTTGCCGTGATAGAAGTCGTCGGGATCGGCGGCGATGCGCTGGAGAGTGCGGGCCAACTCAGGCTGCTTGAAGGTTTCGCCCTCCTTATAGAGATTGCCGTCGCGCTGGAAGATGCGTTTGGAGTCAGGGAATCTGGCGAGGTATGGGTCGGTGAGCTCGTGGGCTTCCTCGGCGGTGAGGACAAAGCCGTTTTCGGCTAGTTGAATCGCAGGCGCCATGACGCGCGCCAGGCCCAGCTTGCCGTATTTGCGCTCCGCATAAACCATGCCGGCAACAGAACCGGGCGTGGCGATGGAGCGATAGCCGATGATGGATGATTCTGGGCTATCTGCGGGGAAGACGTTGCCGTGGGCGTCCTGATACATGGTTTCGGTGGCGGCGAGCGGGGCCTTCTCACGGTAGTCGATGAAGGTTGCGTGGCCGTCGTGGGTGCGCAGCAGCATGAAGCCGCCGCCGCCGAGGTTGCCGGCCGCGGGATGGACAACGGCGAGAGCAAAGCCGGTGGCGACGGCGGCGTCAACGGCATTGCCGCCTTCGCGCAACACATCGAGGCCGGCGTCGGAGGCGAGATGGTGGACGCTGACCACCATGCCATGGGCTGCGCGGACGGGCTGGTCATCCAGGTAGGACGGGACGGAGGGAATCACGTTCTTCGCTGGCGCTTGGGCGCTGGTCTGGGCGGCGGAAAANNCGATTCATAGTGTTTTGACAGGATAACGCGGGCGGGGCCGGTTTTGAGGATAAAGGTGGTAACCCGGTGGAAGACCACCAACGACAATTGCTGCGCGTCCGAGGTTGGAAGCGAGTCAGAGGAAACGGAACTCTCGGTTCAGAGCGATTCACGTTCATATGTATGCGAGTGAATTCAAGACTTGGAGGGTCGTATGGCGGCAAAACGGATTTCTACGGTATTTTTGTCGATTGGATTAGCAGTGGCGGGCTTCCGCTTATCGGACTCCGATTCCAATACCGCGTGAATCTTTACAGGGCGCCGAATCTGACCAGGCTCTACACGTCTGTCGAGCGCGTTCACGCACACGGCGGAGCCGATGATTGGGGCGTATTTCCGTTTTTAGGTTGCGTCAACGGCCGCCGACCAGCATGACGCCGTCGATTGGCGTATGGCAGGTCTTGCCGGCTGCGAGCTTCCATGTGGAACCATCGGCGTAGGTTACCGAAACCAGATCGATGCTGTAGACCGCGGACATTCCGGGCACCCAAAGGTCAGCGGAGGCATTCTTGTCAGAACCGGCCGGGAAGGCGACATCGAGGGTTCGCGTGGCATCGGAGGGGTCGCTTCCGAGGGTCATGGGCGTAAGCGTGGCGCGGGTTTTGGGCAGGAGACCGCGGACGGTCACGGTGGCCCTGGCGATTCGGCTGGAATCCGGCTGCTTGGCCAGGGTCAAATGAAGCAGTTGGGCGAGTCCTTTGGGGCGGCTGCTGTCGACTTCCATGGCGGTCGCAGTGGAGGACTGCTGAGCATGCACCGAAACGGGGCAGACGCCGCTGCTCGCCGGAACCGGGACGACAATGGTTGTCGTCTTTTGCGTGTCCGAGTTATAGGTGGTGACTGTTGCCGGGCCTTCCATCGAAGGAGTGCCGCGCGGCCCGACCTGGGTGGGGGCGGTCTGGGCGGCAAGGGACATGGCGCCGAAGAGAACAAGATATAGGGCGGAAACCGGCTTCACTTTGTGTCTCCTTTGACAGAAGGACGAGAAAACTGCACACCATCAAGGTACTCCGGCTGGCGTTCGGAAACAATCCCGGCGTTACGAAGAGCGGGCGGGTGCGTATCGGCGCCCCTGTCCCGCGCCGCTCGCTGTGATACCGTTTGAATACGGCGTCCCTGAGCCGGGCCGAGGTTTTGGGCCTGGTCCCAATGACTTTGGATGGGCTTGAAGCGGGGACGGAGTGCGTAACCAAAGAATGTCCCAGCAGCCGGAATCGACATCGCCTTCGCTTGCCGCGAGCCCGGCTCCACTGCCTGGGTCCGCGACTGGCTTTGCTAAGGGAAGTGAAGCTCCGTACGAGGCTAGCCGAACCGTGGGAGATGGAACGATTCCGATTTCAGAGCCAGTCCTGGAGCCCCCGGGCCTTCCGGTTGTGGGGGAAGCTCACCCGCAACGGATTCCGCGCTGGCTGGAACGGTCCGAACTGTTTTTGCGGGTGCTGCTGCGCATGTATATCGGTCTTGCGATCTGCTATGCGCCGTGGTCCAAACTTTTCTGGGACCAGAATCCGCTGTTTGTGCAGTATCCCACGCTCTCAATTTTTGCCGCCAACGGCGCGGTGCGGGGCATTGTCTCTGGATTAGGGCTTTTGAATCTGTGGATTGCATTTCACGACGCGTTTCGGAGGAGAGAGCAGAGGGACCAGGGACCAGGGACTAAGGGACTAAGGGACTAAGGGACTAAGGGACTAAGGGACAAAGGGACTAAGGGACAAAGGGACTAAGGGACTAAGGGACTAGGGACTAAGGGACTAGGGACTGGGGAACAGCAGTCTGGGAACGGCTGATTATGGATCAGGAATCGGACAAAAAAGGACAAGGAACTGGGACGCCGGCGCCGCTGGTTCGGGCCGCGCTGGCATATGAGAATCCTGGGTTTCTGAACAGCTCGGATGGGCGGCTCATCAGGATTGTGTCGGAGTATCTTGAGCCGCTGGCGCGGTTCCGGCACGAGCAGATACAGGATACGGTGGTGTTTTTCGGGTCGGCGCGGTTTCGCGGCAAGGCCGAGGCCGATCACGAGCTGGAATTGCTGGAGAACACAGGATCGAGCCAGCCTGCTCCGAGCCACGAGCAGCCGGCCAGCGTGCCGCAAATCGTGGAGGGCACGGCGTCTGATTTGCAGCGCAAGCGCGCGGTGGCGGCGGTGGAGATGGCCCGCTACTACGAGGACGCGCGACGCCTGGCTGGGATGCTGACCCACTGGGCCAGGGGGATTCCGTCGAAGCGGCACAGGTTTGTAGTGACTTCCGGCGGCGGGCCGGGAATCATGGAAGCGGCCAACCGCGGCGCCTACGAGGCCGGCGGCAAGACCATCGGCTTGAATATCCGGCTGCCGTTCGAGCAGGCGCCCAACCCTTACATCACCCCGAGCCTCAACTTCGAGTTTCACTACTTCTTCATGCGCAAGCTGTGGTTCGCCTACCTGTCGAAGGCGCTGGTGGTGTTTCCGGGTGGGTTTGGGACGCTGGACGAGATGTTCGAGATCCTCACGCTGGCGCAGACCCAGAAGCTGGCCAAGAAGATTACGGTCGTCATTTACGGCTCTGAATATTGGAAGAAAGTCTTCAACCTGGATGTTCTGGTGGATACTGGCGCAATCTCTCCCAAAGATATCGACCTCTTCCAGTTTGCCGACACGCCCGAGCAGGCCTTCGAACTGCTGCGGCGTGGATTGACGCAGAACTACCTGCTGGACGAAGCGCAATCGGGGAAGTTGACCGAGACGACGAAGACGGCGGATGGCGAAGATCTGATGTCTGGATGGACGGTGGAGGACTTTCTCGGTCCGGAGATGGCGAAGACCAGCAAATAGTGCCCCGCAGTCTTTCCGGCATTTTTAGGGTTTGGAGCCAGAATTGGCCTGTTTTTGCCTAGTTTTATGGTAACTCTATTGATTCCTTTGTGAATTGAAGGTCCATTCTCGACCTCTTAACCCTCTATTTACCGATTTCAGGGGATACTGGATGCAGATTTCCGGGCACGATCGCGAAGGAGGATCAGGAATGGCCAAATCGACCATCTCGTATCTGTGGCGCGACCAAAATGCGACGCGCGGCTTCAAGTCGGGTGTTTCGTTGCACGGTCACACCAACCAGTCCCAGGAGACGCTGGACTTCCTGGCGAACTTCGGGAATCAGTATCCGCTGATGCGGCCGCTGCTTTCGCGGATGGAGCGGCGCTCGGAGGCCAACTACGGCACGCCAATCAACTATGCGGCGGCTTACTGGACCCCGCCGATGACGCCGAAGTTGGCGTTTGACCTGGAGAGCGGCCAGATTGGGAAGCTGGACCTGGCGCCGATGGTCTCGCTCACCGATCACGACAACATCAAAGCGCCGATGCTGCTGCGGACGGTGCCGAGCGCGCGCCAGATCCCGGTTTCGGTGGAGTGGAGCGCGCCATACGGGATTCAGTCGTTTCACCTGGGAGTGCATAACCTGCCCAGCGCCCGGGCGACGGAGTGGATGCGGACGCTGGCCGACTACACCGCGAACCCGAGCAATGCTCGCTTGACTGAAATATTGGTTGCGCTGAACGATGAGCCCAACGTGCTGGTGATCTTTAACCATCCGTTGTGGGATCTTTACCTGGTGGGCGCGGAAAAGCACCAGTTCCTGGTGAATGAATTTCTGCAGAAGAACGGCAACACCCTGCATGCGATGGAGTTGAACGGACTGCGGCACTGGGAAGAGAACCGGGCGACTCGCAAGCTGGCCGAGAAGTGGAACATGCTGCTCATCTCGGGTGGCGACCGGCACGGCGTGGAGCCGAACGCCAACATCAATCTGACCAACGCGACAAGTTTTACCGAGTTTGTGCACGAGATTCGGAGAGAAAAGAAGAGCGATATGCTGTTCCTGCCGCAGTATGCCGAACCGTGGAAGCATCGGATTCTGCAGTCGGCGGTGGATGCGGTGCGACACTATCCGGAGTTTCCGCAGGGATCGCGCACCTGGGACGAGCGGGTCTATCATCCCGATGCAAACGGGGTGATTCGGCCGCTGAGCGAGCTGTGGCCGGCGGGATCGGCGCCGCGGGTGATGCGGTTTGGCGTGAAGCTGGTGCAGATGATGGGCAAGGGCCTGGTCTCGGGCGGGCTGCGGATGGCTTGGAGCGAAGCGCACCAGTTACGGCTGGCCCTCGGCGAGCACGACGGGTGACAGCGGAGTTCGCGTAGTTAGCGGAGTTAGCAAAGGCACGATCCCGTCCCCGCTGATGATGCGGCCCTGGTCAGGATTCTGGTTCAAACGATGAATGCACCGATGCCGCGCGTGGCTTACTTTCCCGACTCGTTTCACGAGGTGAACGGGGTTGCGCATACCAGCCGCCACTTTGAGGCTTTCGCGCGGCGGCGCAATCTGCCGTTTCTCTGCGTTCGAGCGGGCGACCGGACACAGGCCATTCTGGAAGAAGGCAACGTCTGGACGCTTGAACTGCCGCGTGGCTTTCTCTCCTTTGCGCTGGAGAAAGACCTTCGCTTCGATCCGGCATTCCTGCGACACATTCCTTTGATCGGCGAAGTTCTGGAGCGCTTTCAACCCGATCTGATTCACATCACAGGTCCCAGCGAGGTGGGGATGCTGGGCGCTTGGCTGGCGCACCATCTGGGGGTGCCGTTGGCGGCGAGCTGGCATACCAATGTGCATGAGTACGCGGCGCGGCGGTCGGACTGGTTTCTGCGGCTGCTGCCCAAGCGCCACTCAAACGCGACGGAACAGAAGATCGAAGACCTGATGATGGCTGCCGCGGCCAAGTTCTACTCGGTGGCGCAGGTGCTGTTTGCGCCCAATCCGGAACTCTGCGAGCTGCTCGAACGCACGACCGGTCGAAAATGCTACCTGATGCCGCGTGGCGTGGACGCGGACCTATTCAATCCCTCGAAACGGAACCGCGACGCTGAAGACCGAGATCATGTGCTGGGATTCGTTGGACGGCTTTCGATCGAGAAGAACGTTACGCTGCTCGCAAAAGTGCAGCAGGAACTGGAAGCGATGGCCGGGGTCCCCAGCGATGGGTCCTCGTCGCTGGGGTGGTTGAGGCACAAGAGCTTTCGGTTCCTGATTGTGGGGCACGGCGCGGAGGAGGCCTGGCTGCGCGAGCGGATGCCGCGGGCGGAGATTACGGGCGTGCTCAAGGGCGAGGCGCTTTCACGGGCTTACGCGAACATGGATTTGTTTGTGTTTCCGTCGCATACCGACACGTTTGGGAATGTGGTGCTGGAGGCGCTGGCCAGCGGCGTGCCGGCGATTGTGACTCCCGATGGCGGGCCGCGGACGATTGTGCGCGATGGAGTCACCGGGCGTATTGTCGACGACGACGATTTTTCGGCGGCGGTGGCTGGGGTGCTGGGAGATTCTGTCAAACACGAGGAGATGCGGCTCGCGGCGCGGGAGTTCGCGCTGACCATGAGCTGGGACTCGGTGTTTGAAGGGGTGTATGCGGCGTATGAGACGATGCTGCAAGGACAGCGAGACGGCGAGTCAGCAAGGGAACAGGCCAGCTAGGCCACCTGGCACCTGCGATGCCGCAGGCCACCTGCGGCGGGGCGGACGCTCGCCGGATGCTCGCACGGGCTCATGCTTCCCCAAGTCCCAAACGCGGGACATGGGGCACCCGGCAGAGTTAGCCGCGCTGCGCGGGTGTTCGCGGAGTTAGTTGACCTGCTTGCTTGTTGCTAGCCGGAATTGTTCCGCGATCAGGTGCCTGGGCACATGATTCTCTGTCGGCGTGCGCTTTAGAAACTCCCTCGCCACCTCATTCCGTTTCAGATAGGCGTCCAGGAACTCAAGGGTGTACCGAGCCATCCAGTTATAGCTCTCCGCACCTTCATCCAACGAATAGTCCGCCGGTGAAAATTGCAGCGCCTCTTTGCCGAACTGTTCACTTCGCTGGTATAGAGAGCTGAATTGAATATGCGAAACACCAAGCAAATGGATATGCAGCAGATCGCCGTGCGTCCATTCATTTAAGACGTTCGGTGCTGCGTCGCCTTGCTGCTTCCCGTGACGCATAGCATCCCAGGCCTCCAACGTCTCCTCCGCCCTGCTGAACACAAGTATTGGGATCGTCATCTGGTCGGGATGAACATCGCCAGCTTCCTGCACCGTGCCGGCAGAGTAGCGAAAAGAGCCATCCAGAGAAATTAGAGCGCCTACTCGCTTATCCCGCGCAGCGTCGAACAGCGCCGCCATGCCTCCCCAGCTATATCCCATCGCCGCGACTTCAGACATGTCCGTGTTCGGGAGTGTCTTCGCGAAGTCGATGAGAAACG
The DNA here is from genome assembly GCA_003166055.1 of Acidobacteriaceae bacterium. The sequence goes on along the minus strand of PMWR01000533.1, from coordinate 20,553 downwards.
AGATATCTCGCGCCTCCGCGTTTGCACCAGCGATGTCAACGGTCATAGTTCGAGACGCTGCGCCCATGCTTGGGCTTGCCATGACAACGTAGCCATTGCTCGCCAGATACTCGCATAGTTCAATGTTTTCGGTGGCAGGAGCGTTGAGACTCGGTGCGTAGATCACCACGGGAAATTGTCCCGCCTGCATGGTGGCGTCGCGCACTGCCCACGCAGGGAGTGCTGTGATTCCATGCATATACTGCTCCACAAACGCCTGAGGCTTTCCGTGCTCGATTGGTTGATCGAAACTGGTCTCCGTCTTGATCAATGCTGCATAGTCGCCAAACGTCATGATTTTGCCGCTGGACGTTTCTGCCGGATACCACACCAAAATCTGCAATGGGCGAGGGCCTTCAACGGTAACAGGCTTCTCATTCTCGTCTAACGTCGCCGCGAAGAGGCGAGAGCGATCATATTGCTCAGCCACTCTCAGCCCAACGGAATATGGCCCGGGCTTCTCAGTGAACCGGAAATGAAACTCTGGCGCGACCTGCGCAATAGCCGTCAAGCCAGAAGCAGCAAACACAAACAAGGCAATGGAATGACATAAGCGCACGCTCGGTCCCCTAAACAGAAACAAGTATAGATACTGCCGACGTCGACCTGCGCCTGGGGTACCCCACTGCCTGCGTCAGTTGTTGCGGAGGGCGACCATGGGGTTGATGCGGGAGGCGCGGCGGGCGGGGATGTATCCCGCGAGCAGCGCGACGACGGAGATAAGCAGGACCATGGCGGCAAAGGTGATGGGGTCGCCGGGCTGGGTGTTGAAGAGGAGCGCGGCGATGGCGCGGGAGACGGCGAGGGACGCGATGGCACCGGCGACGACGCCGATGAAGGCGAGGCGCAACGTGCGGGCGATGATGCTGAGCTGCACGTTCGATGCGGTTGCGCCGAGGGCCATGCGGATGCCGATTTCCTGTGTGCGCTGGGTGACAGAGTAGGAGATGACGCCGTAGATGCCGAGTGCGGCGAGTAGCAGGCCGAGAGCGGCGAACGCGGCCACGAGCATCATGAAAAACTGGCGCGACGAGTTGGCGTGGTTTACCAGCATCTGGATGGGCTTGAACTCGGCGGCAGGCTGCCTGGGGTTGATGTCGCGAAGGGTATGGAGAACGCTGGCGGCCAGAGTTGCGGGCGGCAACGTGGTGCGGAGGACGAGTTCCGCGCCGTTCGGCGTCGCCTGAGTATCGGAGTAGTAGATTTGCCAGCCGGTTGCTCCCTCGGTGCTCTCTTCGTGGACGTCGTCCACCACGCCGACGATGCGGGAGCCGTCGCCCCCGGTGTCGAGCATCTGGCCGATAGCGTCCCCGTTGGGCCAGTTCGCGAATGCGGCAAGGTATTTTGCAAATGCTTTGTCGATCATGACGACACTCTGGCTCTTGGGTCCGTCGTCCCAGGTGAAGTCGCGCCCACGGATGCCAGTGCCCATGGCGCGCAGATAGCCGGGCGAAATGACGTAAACGAGGGGTGAGCCGGGAGTTTTGTCGGGGGGCTTGATGCCTTTGGGCCAGGGCGTGCCCCAGGCGCGGTTCTGGCCGAGGGGAAGGTAGTCGGTGATGCCCGCGATCCCGACGCCGGGGATGGCGCTGGCGCGGGCAATCACCTCCTGGAAGATGACGGCGCGTTTTTGGGCGCTGAGCGTGCCATCTTTATCTCCAGGCACGGAGTCGTCGTATTCGACTTTGACGGCGGCGGCGCGTTCAGGCTGGAAGCCGAGATCGACATCGAGGACGTGGAGAAAGCTGCGCAGCAGCAGGCCCGCGCCGACCAGCAGCACGCAGGCGAGGGCTACTTCAGAGACGACGAGGATGGAACGGATGCGGTCGTGCTTGCGGCTTTGGCCCGAGCCCTGGCCGGAGTCTTTGAGCGACTCGTGGAGATTGCCGCCAGCCATGCGGAGTCCGGGGACGAGGCCGAAGAGCACGGCCGTGGAGACGGCGATGAGAAGCGTCCACGCGAGGGCAACGCCGTCGATGCGCAAGGTGCTCAGCAGCGGGAGGGCGATGGCCCCCTGATGAGCGAGCCAGAAGACAAGGATCCAGGCGAGGCCGAGACCGAGGACGGCGCCGGAAAGCGAAAGAATGAGGCTTTCGGTAAGGAGTTGACGGACGATGCGCAGGCGACTGGCGCCGAGAGCGCCGCGCATGGCGAACTCCTTGGAGCGAGAGGCGGCGCGGGCCAGCAGCAGGTTGGAGAGATTGACGCAGGCGATGAGCAGGATGGTGCCGACGGCGGACCACAGGACAACGAGCGATCGGCGCAGCTTGCCGCTGACGTAGTCCTTGAGGGGCACCGGAACGACTCCGCCTTCACCGTTGTGTGCCGCGTAATCGCCGCATGACTTGGGACGGTTGTTGTTCCAGCACATATGGGGAGCGGCTGCGGCGGCATCGTTCTGCGCCTGGGCGAGTGAAACGCCGGGCTTGACACGGCCGATCATGGTGATGATGTTTCCCCAGTTGCGGGGAGGGCCGTAGAGGTTAAGGGGCGTGATGGCGTCGACTTTTGCGCCCGGGGAAAAGACTGCGCCGAAGTCGAAGCTCCTGGGCAGGACGCCGATGATGGTGGTTTGCTGGCCGTTCATGTCGTAGGCTTTGCCCACGATGCTGGGGTCGGCGTTGAATTGCGTTCTCCACCAGGCATCGCTGATGAGGATGACCGGCGCAGCGCCATTGAGGCCATCTTCAGGCCGGAACACGCGGCCCATGGCCGGCTGGACGCCGAGGAGTTTGAAGAAGTTAGCGATGACGTCGATGCTGGTGGCGGGAATGGGAGCGCCGCCGCGGTTGAGGCTGAGGTTGCCGGGGCTGGAGAAGGCGAAGTATCCGGTCACATCCTGAAAGGTATGGGTGTACATGCGGAATTCGTCGTAGGCATCGGTGGAATAGGTGGCGCAGGAGAGGCCGCATTTGGTGGGAGGGGGCGCGATCCACATCAGTCGGTCCGCATTCTGGAAGGGCAATGGGCGCAGGAGGATGGTGTTGACGACGCTGAAGACGGCGATGTTGGCGCCGATGCCGAGGGCCAGGATGAGAATGGCAACCAGGGTGAATCCGCGGTCGCGGCTCAGAGAGCGGAGTGTGTAGCGGAGGTCCTGGAGAAGAATGTCGAGTTTCATAAGTCCTCGGGCTTCGCGTTGCTGGAATTTTGCGGTGTCGATGGCGCCGAAACGAACGAGCGCCTGGCGGCGTGCTTCAAGGGGAGTGAGGCCGCGCTGGATGTTTTCTTCAATCGCAAGGTCGATGTGGGCGGCGATCTCCGCTTCGAGGTCGGCGTCGAGCGGAGGCTTGCGGAAAAAAGAAAGGATGCGCCCGAGAGCCTCCCGCAGCGCGCCCGAAGAACTTGCGGACATCAGGCGCCTTCCTCTTGAGGCATGGAAAGCACGCGGCCCATCACGTCAGACAAGCGCTGCCAGTAGGCGGCGTCTTTGGCGAGCTGCTGCCGGCCGGCGTTGGTGATGGAGTAGAACTTGGCCTTGCGATTGTTGTCGGAGGTGCCCCAGGCGGCGGCGATCCAGCCGCGCTGCTGGAGGCGGACGAGGGAAGCGTAGATGGTGCCCTGGTTGAGAAGGACTTCGTCGCCGCTCACCTGCTCGATGCGGCGGGCAATGCCATAGCCGTGCTGTGCCCCAATGGCGGTCAGAGTTTGAAGCACCATCAGGTCGAGGGTGCCCTGCAGGAGGTCGAGTTTGGAATCACCCATTTGGGGCTCCTGTGTTCATGCCACATAAGTATTGCAGAACATGTGTGGTATTGCCACAGGAAATATCGATATTTTTTAGAGGGGTTTGGCGGATGTCTATGGTTGCGGAGGAGTTGATTGGCTGGATGAGGACGAGGTGTCGCTGGCGGGCTGGTCGAGGGTGGTGATGTGGATGGTGGCCTGGGATTCGGGGACCGTGCCGTCGTTGACCTGCGCCTGGGTGGGCTTGCCCTGGATGAGGATGCGCTGGACGGCTTTGCCGCGGGCTGGGACGAGCAGGCGCTGGGTGACGGAAGTGGCGTCTGACTGCACAGTGACGGGTACTTCGGCGGCGGCGTAGCCGTTGTTGGAGACACTTACGGCGGCCAGCCAGTTTCCAGCGGTGTTGGGAGCGGGGAAGAAGCCGTCAATGCTCAGATCGGGAAGACCTTTGTCGGCGTCGACCCAGTCTGCGAAGAACCAGGAGAGATTTTTGCCGGGGCCGGTCTGGTTGGCACCGGATTGAAGGAGTTTTTCGAAGGAAGCGGGGTCGGCCGGAATCCAGGAGCGAAGAGCGGCGGAGAGTGCGGGGTCGCCGGCAAGGTCGCGCAGCATCCAGAGAACGTAGGCGGCCTTGGTGCGGTAGTAGACGGGCGAGATGGCTTGCGGGAGGGGCTGGCCGGCGCTTTCACCGGGGCTTGGGGGCTCGGTGAGTGCGAGTGCGGGGCGGGCGGCTTCAAGTACGCCTAGGGCCTGGGTGCGGCCGTGCTGCTTTTCTGTCCAGAGCGTTCCCATGAAGGAAGCGGCGCCCTCGTCGAGCCAGGCGGGCGGAGGCTGCGAGCCGTCAGAGGGTGTGAGCCAGGCGCGGGTCAGGGAGTGCACCAGGGCGCCCTGCAACTGATCGGCTGGGGCGTCGTGGAGGGGAATGGCGAGCAGTGCGCCGGTTTCAAAGGGCGCGTCCTGTGGGTCGGGCAGGTCGAGGAGGGTCAGCGGGGTGCGGGGTTTGGGGCCGAGCCAATCTTCAATGAACGGCTTGACGGCGGTTGCGGCGGCGGTAAAGAAGTCAACCGAGACTTCGTCTTCGGGAAGGGTGTAGGCGGTGAGGTTGTCGCCGGGGTGGGCGGTTCGGATGGCGAGAAAGAGGCTGGGGGTTTCGAAGCCGAGGAGAGTGGCGCCGGTGTCGGCGGTGGCGACGCCGGGGACTTCCTGATTTTCATCGAGCGTGCCGGACTCAGTAATGGCTAGCTTGGCTGGATGGCCGTTGATGACGGCGACTGTGGGCGGCTTGCCGTGGGGGAATTCAGCGGAGAGGCGGAGGCGGAAGCGGGTGCCGTAGAGATGGAGTTTCTGGCGGCCGATTTCGTCGAAGAGGCGCGCGCCGTCGCCGAGGATGATGGGAAGGCTGGAGACGGGATACCAGACGACATTGCCGAAACCGCGCAGGCCGGTGAAGGGGACGCCGATCTGATCCCAGTCGGAGTGTAGGGCGAGGTCGTTGGGGGTTCCGATGGACTCAAGGCGCTGGGCTGAGGGGGCGATGGCGCCGGAATACGTGACGTCGAGCGAGAGGGTTGCGCCGGGGGCGAGGGGCTGGGCGAGAGTGATGGCGGCTTCGTGGAGCTGTCCGGTGTGGTCGGTGTCGGAATTGAGGGTGGCGACGGGGAAGGGGACGTCTTTGCCGGCGATGCGGATGCGCTCCCAGTTGAGGGAGGAAGAGATTTGGAGCGGGATGTGGGCGAGGGGGGATTTGCCGTCGTTGCGGACGGTGACGAGGGCGCGGACGGCGATGTGCTGCTCGGCGGTGCGGAGATGGACGTCCATGTCGTAAGCGGTGAAGGTTAGAGCCTGGCGTTCGGCGTCCTGGGCAGTTGGCTCGGAGGCCATTTGGATGGCGGGAGTGGTTGCGGCGGGACCGACCTGGGTGGTGGTTTCGCCGTTTTCGTCGGTGGAACGGGAGAAGATGACCTGGCCTCTGGGCTGCTGGGGGGTGGGCGCCGGAGTTTGGGCCGGGGGTGGCGCGGGGACCGTTGCTGGAGTGGATTGGGCCGCAGCAGATAGGGCAGCGACGGACAGGAAGATGGCGGCGAGGAACAGTTTCAGCGTGCAGGGGCTAAAGCCCCCTCTCTCATTTTCAGCAAATTTTGGCACGACTGAAGTCGTGCCCCTTTGCACGAAAGTCGTCCAATTTCGCACATCTAGGGTAAAGATAGATTTCAAGAACCGAGGCCTTTCTGTTTCTTTGGCTTGGACGCGGCGTTTGTGCCGGGGCGAGCAGCGGCGCCTGAGGTGCGACCAATAGCGCTTTTGGCGCGGCGCTGACGGGCGGCCTCATAGAGGACTACAGCTCCAGCGGCAGAGACGTTGAGGGAGCTGACTCCGCCGGCCATGGGGATACGCAGGAGGTGGTCACAGGTGCGGCGGACGAGGTCATGGAGGCCAGCGCCTTCGCGGCCGAGGACCAGGACGCAGTCACCCGTGAGGTCGAACTGGTCATAATCGGACTGGCCGCGCTCGTCGAGACCGATGACCCAGATGTTTTGCCTCTTCAGGTCTTCAAGGGCACGGACGAGGTTGACGACGCGGGCGATGCGGAGGTGTTCGGTGGCGCCGGCGCTGGCTTTGACGGCAACCGGACTGATGGGAGCGGAGCGGCGTTCGGTGAGGACTACGCCGTCGACGCCAGCGCCGTCGGCTACGCGGAGCAGCGCGCCGAGGTTTTGCGGGTCTTCGACGCCATCGAGAGCGAGCAGCAGGCGGCGTGCGCCTGGTTTGTTCGATTCAGGATTAGCGCCGTCGGGCTCGAAGAGATCTTCGATGGTGAGGAACTCGGCGGGGCGGACGAGGGCGACTACGCCCTGGTGGGAGGGCGTCTGGGCGAGCTGGGTCAGCTGCTCGCGGGCCTCGTGGCGGACGCGGACACCGGCCTGGCGGCAGAGGGCGACGAGCTGGTCGAGCCGGGCATCCTGGCGCTCGTGGGCGACGAGGACGTGATCGAAGCGGCGGCGGCCGGCCTTGATCGCTTCTTCAACCGGATGCACGCCATAAAGGACTTCCATAGAGATAGTGTAGAAGATTGGTGGAGAACGGTTGGCGGCGAGGCTCGTCCGATAGGCTTAATTCATGCAGGGTGAAAAGAGGATGCTGGCCTTTGCCGCGCTGATTGGCGGGGTGATTGCGGTCGGATGGTCGGCGATTTTTGTCCGCTGGACGGAGATGCCTGGGGTGACCTCGGCGTTTTACCGGATGCTGATTGCTTCAGTGGCGCTGTGGGGGATTGTCTTTGCGAAGCGGGGACGGCGGCTGCAGATTCCAGCAAAGGTGATTCCGCTGACGCTGCTGGGCGGGGTTTTCTTTGCCGCGGACGTGGGGTTCTTCAACGTTGCGGTGATGCGCACGTCGGCGGGAGGCGCAACATTCCTGGGGAACAATGCGCCGGTGGTGGTGGGACTGCTGACGTGGGCGATTACGCGGAAGCTGCCGTCGGCGCGGTTTTGGCTGGCGCTGGTGACGGCGGTGGTGGGCGGAGCGCTGATTGTTTCGATCGACTGGGGCAAGATGCAGGCTGCCTGGACGGGCGACCTGATGGCGGTGGCGGCGTCGGTGGCGTTTGCGTTTTTCCTGGTGGCGACGGAACGAGTGCGCGCGATGGCCGATACAACGACGATTGTGACGCTCTCGGCGACGGCCAGCACAGTGGCGCTGCTGGCGTGCGCGCTGGCTGGACATATGTCGTTGGCGGTCGACGGTGCTGGTCCGTTGTTGGCGGTTCTCGGCTTGGGGCTGATCTGCCAGGTGGGCGGCTACACTTGCCTGACGTACGCGCTGGGACATTTGCCGGCGACTGTTTCTTCTGTTGTCATGTTGGGGGTTGCGCCGGTAACGGCGATTCTGGCCTTCTTTCTTTTTGGGGAAGCGATGACGGGGATTCAGATGTTTGGTGGAGGGCTGATTTTGGCGGCGGTGTGGATGATCAGTCATCCAACGCGGAGGGAACAGGGACTAAGGGACTGAGGGACTAGGGATTAGGGATTAGAGATTGCGGGGCTGGGATCTGAACGGCATACTGAGGTCTTATGGGCGGGTCGAAGGCAAAATCGTTTACGGCCGTGCTGGAGCCGCTGCAGACGGGCATGGGATGGGTGATTGCGCGGATTCCGTTCGATGTCGCGAAGACGTGGCCGGAGCGAGTGGGTTTGCGCGTACGCGGCGAGATTGAGGATTTGGCGATCAAGACGACGCTGATGGCCGGCGGGCCTGGCGGGAAACATTTCCTGCTGGTGAACAGGAAGATGCAGGCTGCGGCGAAGGTCAGCGTGGGATTGAAGGTGAAGATTCGGCTGGAACCGGATCTGGAGGAACGGCCGGCCGTGGTGCCGGTGGAGCTTGAGAAGGCTCTGAAGGGTGACCGGCGTCTGCGGAAATGGTTTGACCGCCTGGCGACCTCGCTGCGCAGGGACGTTGGGAAGTGGGTTCTGGAGCCGAAGAGTGCGGAGTCCCGCGAAAAACGCGCTGAGCAAATGGCCGAGTGGCTGCTGCTGGCGATGGAAGGCGAAACCGATACGCCGCCGATTCTAAAGGCTGCCTTTCAACGCCAGCCACTGGCGCGGGTGGGGTGGGAGGCGATGACTCCGGTGCAGCGGCGGAATCATCTGCTGGGAATTTTTCACTATCGGGGCGCGGAGGCGCGTGAACGGCGGGCGGCGCAGGCGGTGGAAGAGGCCACTCGCCGTGGGGGCGGAAGCTCGCTAGTCGCTCGCACTGGCCTAGATGCCTCCCAGCAACAGCCAAAGAAGGCCTCAAAGGCCTCGGGATGAACTTTTTTTGTTCGAACAGCGAATTTAATGTGACCAGATTGGCGCTTTGATCGTCTTAATGAATGAGATGAGTATTTCCGCGTCTATTCGCCCTCTTTTTGCACAGAATGCCACCACCGCGGATCAAGAGCTGGTGCGGCAGGAGAGCCTCGCCGTTGCCCAGGGATTGAAGCGCCAGGATGTTGGGTTGCTGGACGAGCTGATCGTCCGCTACCAGCACCGTCTGCTGCGTTATCTGCTCTACCTGACCAGCAACCGGGAGATGGCGGAGGACCTGTTCCAGGAGGTCTGGATGCGCGTTCTGGTGCGGGGCGGGCAGTTCAATGGCAAGGCGCGGTTCGACACGTGGCTGTTCACGATCGCGCGCAACCTGGTGATCGATCAGCGGCGCAAGCGGACGATGGCGAGCCTGGATGAGCTGTTCGAGGGCGGCAGCGAGGACGACCGGCCAATGAGTTTCGAGATCGCAGCGGGTGGGCCGACGCCATTTGACAGCCTCTCAAACCTCCAGGACCGGGAGCGGATTGCCGGGGCGCTGATGGAGCTGGATACGCTGCATCGCGAGGTGCTGGTTCTGCGCTTCCATGAGGAGTTATCCCTGGAGGAGATTGCGAAGGTGACGCGGGCTCCGCTTTCAACTGTGAAATCAAGACTTTACAGAGGCATGGCCGCAATCAAACCTAAATTGGAACGGAACCATCCTCGCCGCCAGGAGGCGGTGTGATGGTGGCTGACCTGTTGAGCGGCGCAGACGGCGACGCGAGAACCCCGGGGGATGCGGATCGCGAACTGCTCTCGGCATTGGCTGGGAACCAGGGAAACCGGGAGAGAGCGGTGGCGTATCGCACCGCGCGGGTGGTAAACGCCTCGCTGGGTGTAATGAAGGACCAGAAAGCCGACCGCAAGCGGGTGCGCGCGGTGGCTCTTGCAGCGGCGCTGGTGATTCTGCTGGTGCTGGGTCCACTGGTGTGGTGGGCTGGCGAAGCCCTCATTGAAGAAGAGCGCCTGACCGGTTTGACCGGCCAGTTGAGCGTATGGGTCTTATTTATGAGCGCCGCTATTCTGGCCTCAACGCTGCTCGCCGGGTGGCTTCGCCGCAAGTCCTGACCCGAGCGCAGCCTCCGACAAAACGCAATCGCCGCGCCGATTGGCGCAACTTCTCATTTCTCTTTTCCGTCCATCACAATAGGGATTAAGCTGTGCTTAATCCCCTGAGAGAGACCCTTCGAGGAAGGGACTGCCTATGCGTGATCCACAATCCATCGCCATGAACGAAGACGCACGGATTATTCCGGTGTGGTCGATTGTCCTTGCGGTGACCGCGTTTGTGCTGGTGGAGTACTATTTCTGGCTGATTCTGCCGAAACAACAGCACCATCCTCCGCCTCTCGGATTTCACATCTACTTCAGCATCTCCGGCGGTGTGCTGGTAGCGCTGTACTTCCTGATGGTGGGCTACGTGAGCAGAGATGCTCCGCGCCGGGCCATGAGTTCGCGTTTCTGGATCATGATCTGCTTCGTGATGCCGGGCGGGATTGGCGCGGTGCTTTACTTTCTACTTCGCCAGCCGGAGGTATCGCGGTGCCCGGCCTGCTCCACGCATGTGCAGAGCGATTTTCATTTCTGTCCGCAGTGCAACTACCAGCTTACGGCCAACTGCGGGAACTGCTTCCGCACGGTGCGGACGACGGACCAGTTCTGTACACGCTGCGGGCATGAGCTATCTCGCGACCATATGCCGGCGCGGTTAAGAGTCCTCGGCGACTAACCACCTGCGGTGGGGCCAAACGCTCGCTGATTGCTCGCACTGGCTTGGTTGCGCTTGCGCCAGGAAGAAGGCGCAAGGTGAGCACAGCTACTCGCTTTCAAGATCCTGTTCCACTTCAGACGAGTCTATCCTGGAAATTCCAGCCCGCGGATTCTTGGCCGAATTGACCACGGCTGGTTGTCTTCCTACAATCGAAGTTTGGGCATTTGGGGTCGCACGATCTCTATGGCTATTTCCGCGCTGATTATCGACGATGAGCAACTGGCACGCGACGAGCTGAAGTATCTGCTCGACCAGGTGGGCGGCGTGGAAGTGGTGGCGCAGGGGACAAACGGGATTGAAGCCGTTGACCTGATTGAGGAACACCATCCGGACCTGGTGTTTCTGGATGTGCAGATGCCGGGACTCGACGGGTTTGCGGTGATCCAGCGGCTGATGGCGCGAAGCCGTGAACGTACGGGTATGGGCGAGCATCAGGATGCCGAAGCCCTGCCGCAGATTGTTTTTGCGACGGCATACGACCAGTACGCCGTGCGCGCCTTCGATGTGAACGCGGTCGACTACCTGCTGAAGCCGTTTGACCGCACGCGGGTGCAGCAGGCCGTGGACAGGGTGCGCGGGCGGATGACCGGCGGATCGGGAGCGGGGAACGGCCGGCCCGAGTCGCAGATCGATGCGCTGCTGAAGCTGCTGAACCGGCCGCAGGGCGCGTCGCGGACACCGCAGCCGGCAAAGCTGATTGTGCAGGCTCAGAGCAGGCTGCTGCTGGTGGACCAGGCGGATATCTGTTATGCGGCTATTGACGAGGGCGTGATTCGCGTGGTCACGCAGACGTTTGAAGGGCAGTCGAAGTGCCGCACGCTGGAAGAGTTGCTGGATCTGCTCGATCCGGCGTTGTTCTGGCGGGCGCATCGCGGGTTTGTGGTAAATATCAACCACATTCGCGAGGTGGTGCCGTGGTTCAAGTCGACGTATCAACTGCGCATGAACGACAAGAAGCAGACGGAGATTCCGGTGAGCCGGGCGCAGACCAAGAGGCTGCGGGAGTTGTTTAATCTCTAGGCGCCTGCGATGGGACATGCGCGGTGTTGACGGCAAGCCTGCGGCGTTCGAGCCGCGATTCAAAGAAGGAGCCGCAAGCGTAGAGCACAATGCAGACCACCATTCCGGCGTTAAACGCTCCGAGGTTTTCGGCGACCTCGACAAGAAGCCACCACGTGTGAGCGACCTTCTGGGTTCCAACTACCCAAAGTACGTTGGTGAAACTGAGAGACATCTCCAGGACACACAGGAGGAACGTCAGGACTGCGAGCCTCATCAGCGAGCGAGCTCGCAGGTTGCCGAGGGTCCAAACTTTGTCCCATCTCTCCTGTGCTGCAGGCCCGTTCTTGCGCAATGCCCACAAACACCGAATCAGCTGAATGACCCGTACAAGCAGGACGATCAGGATCGCAAGAAGGTAGAAGCCAAGCAGCTTCTCCTGCAATGGCGGATTGCGGGTGAGGTCTTCGGGTGAAAAGCTAACCGTATCCCCGTTTTCCTGGAAGACGATCATCGACGCCTCCGGCTGCGGATGGGTATCAGCTTAGCACCGGAGATTGGTCGCGCGGTGCGGGAGGACGCGGTCCCGCACATCATGGTCACAGTCGAAAATTCAATCGATCAGTCGTAGCGCTCGAAGACGATCTGCTTGCGGTGCCAGCCGAAGCCGGCCAGTGTGTCGCGGACGCCGGCGACCATGTTATTGAGGCCACAGATGTAGGCGTAGATTTCGAATTGCAGTTCGGCCTTGGGAATCGAGGGGTCCACTTCGGGTTGGATGAGCGGCAGGCCGAGACGGGCGGCGCGCTCTTCCACGATTTTGGCGACGTATGTCTGGACGTAGCCCCGGAGGCCGGTCCAGTCGGGCAGTGCGCGGCTGAGGGTGCAGAGGTAGTGGAAGTTGGGATGCTTTGCCGCGAGGGCCTCGAATTCGGCCTGGTAGTAAATCTCGGTTTCGTGGCGGGTGCCGTAGACGAGCCAGATCTGCTTGCCGTTGCTGCGGTCGGGGCCGTTCTCAGGGAACAGCCACTGTGCAAAGCCGCGCATGGGAGCGATGCCGGTGCCGGTGGCGATGAGGATGGAGTCGGTGACCGGCTGGTTGAGGATGAAGTGGCCGTGGGGACCGTGGATCTTGATGGCGCCGCCGGGCTCCAGATCGGTGAGGTCGGCGAGGTGATTGGAGAAGAAGCCGCCTTCGACGCGATTGACGCAGAGGTCGAAGCGGTTGGCCCTGGCTGCCGACGCGATCGAATAGGCGCGGGTCTGCTGCTTGCCGTTCGGGTCCTCGGCCACGGCGGAGATAAACTGACCGGCGGTAAAAGGAAAGCTCTCCAGCGCGTCGAGCACGAATTCAAAGTGGTAGCACTGGGACGATTCGGAGATGCAGTCTTTCTTTTCAAGACGTGCGGTCAAGAGTTCACGCGCCAAGGCAGATTCTCGCTTCGGAAAAGGATGAAGCCCAAAAAACAGGACTGTTTGGAGTATCGCCAGTGGAGGGGGGGAGTGGCAAGTGATCCAGCTTACAGGGGGTGCTCGACGGTTTGTGAACTATTGGACGTTGAGGGTGACTGCACTGGTTGTAGTCGCTCAGGAGTGACAACTGTCGGCGATCACTTCCCAGATAGGAAAAGCGGTGATATGATTCCGCGTTCTTTCAATAGGAACGAGGAGGGTGACGTGAGAAAAGGCATCATTCTGGCGATCGGGGGGTTGTTGCTGCTGGCGGGGTGCGCAGACAAGGGTCCCGGCATTCCGGTTGGGCCGAAATGGAAAGGGGAGCCGTACCGGATCTCGTTTGACACCAAGGCGGCCAAGCCGAGTCCGACGGGCATCAGCATTCCGCCGGTCAAGTTCACCGCGAACCCTGACGCGCTGGTGACGAGAGCGCTTCTTGTGTTGAAGGTGATTCCATCGGAAGCGCCGGACAAAGAGCCGGACGGGCACCTGCTGGTCGGCAATGCGGTGGATATCAAGGGGGCGGAAGGGGCGCTTCCCGGGGATTATTCAGACAGGGCTGGGAAGGCTCTGACGGAATATCTTGAAATGCACTGCCTGAAGGGTAAAGTGCACCTGTCCGTGGCATTGTCCAGATCGTCGCTCGCTCCTCAATCGACAGTGGCGCAGGCGGACCAGAAGCGCCTGTCGGACTGGCTGCCGCTCGAGCTGGTGTACAAGAGCCCGCATTCAAAGTGCAAGTAGATCGGGCTGCGGAATTGTGCGCCACGCGGGTCCGATTGATGAACCGTGCCTCATGATGCAGGCCGGCACATGATCCCGGTTCCCTTGCCAGCTAACCAACCATGCTCGGTTCGAGATCACATTTTGTGATCTCAAACCAGGAGGCGGAATGACCGGGGAAAGCCCCCTCGCACCGAAACAGATTGAGAGCCAGCTATTTCCGGTTCCATGGGTGATTCCGGGGAACAATCTGTGGTTGCGAAGGAGTCACGCGATCCCAGGTCTCAGTGGCGGGATCTTTCGACAAGCTCAGGGCAGGCTCTGGGGCACCCCATCTTTACGATTCGTTGAGATGTGGCCCACCCGCCCGCTTAATGATTCGGGCAGCCGTATCGCCAACTGAGCCGTTTGCTTGCACTGCCGGCCGATTCGGGATCAGCCGAGCGATCCCGCTGTTTGCCGTTCGTGTCGCCTGCCAATCATCGCTGACGAGGCGACGGTCGCGACAAGAAATGGTCACTGAACCATTGCGAAGGTGAGGGACAGGGAGAGCGCGGTCAGTACAACGATGACCGGCACTGCCCACAGGCCGAGGAGGACCAACTGGCCAGTATGCACTTCTTCCCCATCGCGCCGCGCTAGCGCGAGGACCAGCATGGTTGCCAGTGATCCGAAGGTCGTGATCATAGGGCCTGCGTTGGAACCGATGAGCGCGGCAAGCACCGTGCCCGTATGGGCGTGCGCGCTCAAGAGGACGCTGCGGGCAATCAGCGCGGCGGGAAGGTTGTTGACGATATTCGAGGCGAAAGCCGTGGCGCCCGCTGTGGCGAGAAGCATTTGAGGCGTTCCGGGGCTCATCTCCGCAAGCCACCTGGATGCAACGCCGACGATGCCCAGATTCTCAAGCCCCTGCACGGCAATGAAAAGCCCAATGACGAACGGGAATAAATCCCATGCGATTTCGCGGACGAATCGAATGTGTACGCGCCCATTCGCCATGCCGGCAAACAGCAGCACAGCGCAGGCCGCAAAGGCGAAGACGTAGGGTTCGAGCCCAAGGAGCGGGGCCAGAAAGTAACCAACGAGGACTGCGACAAGGACGGTGATGCAAACAAGAAAGTAGGGGTGATTTGGAACCACGCTGGCCGGGTCGGGGAGCGACTTGGTGCTGAAGACGCTGGGCAGATCGCGGCGAAAGTGCCAACGGAGAATGGCGTATGTGGTGACGAGCGCGACTATTTGAGGCAGGATCATTCTTGCCGCGAAGGCGGCGAAGGTCTGATGAAAGGCGTCCGCGAAGAGCAGGTTGGTGAGATTGCTGATGGGGAGCAGCAGCGATCCGACATTGGCGACGAAGGCGCAGAGCAAGACGTAGGGAGCCGCGGGAACCTTGAGCCTCTTTACCAGGGCCAGCATCACGGGCGTAAGCATTACCGCCGTTGTGTCAAGCGAGAGGATTGCGGTGATGATTGCGCCAACCACGAATGCGTTGCGGTAGAGCGAGTGTCCGTCTCCCCTGGCAATGCCCGCGCATCGAATGGCGGCCCAATCGAAGAAGCCGCTCTTGCCGATCAGTTGGGAAAGTGCGAGAAGCGAGAGCAGAAAAAGGAGAGTGTTCTTTCCAGAAAGAACGACTGCGAGCGCCTGGTGCGGAGTGACCAGGCCCAGAGCCAGCATCGCGATGGCCGCAAGCATCGTCCACCACGCCTCGCTCCGGCGGCGCGGGCGCAGCAGCATCAGGACCAGCATGGCCGCGAAGACGCCCAGCGTTACTACCATGCGTGCCGTGCCTGTCATGCTGAGTCCAAACGCGTGTTGTGGGTCTCGGGCATCAGCAGATACAGGATAGCGAACGCCGCCAGCGCCACCCCCGCGAGGAACAGGAAGCCGGCGCGAAAGCCCGCGTGGTGAACGATGGCGCCGGCGATAACCTGGCTGAGGGCCGCACCGATGCCGACCGCGGTATTGATGGCTCCGAGTGTCAGGTTGAACCGGCCGGTGCCGCGAGTCAGGTCGGCAATTACCAGCACTGAAACCACGCCGAAGATGGCCGCGGCTATCCCGTCCATCACCTGGATCGCCACCAGCAATGCCGTGTTGGCGGTGAGGGTATAAAGAACGGCCCGAAGCGGGAGGATGCCGAAGGCGATCAACATCAACGGCTTTCGTCCCCAGACTCCGGCTTTCCTGCCCGACCAGGACGCAAGCAGCGTGACCACCACCTGGGTTGTGATGACGCATGCCGACATGAAGAGCATCGAGCTTCGTCCCCGTCCCTTTGCCAGCATCTCGCCGAGCAGGGGCAACATGGCCGCGTTGGCGAAGTGAAACATTACCGCGCATACAAGGAAGAGGACCAGGGTGCGGTCGCGGAAGAGCTGCCAGACACTTTCCGCTTTGCCCCGTTTCCCGCCGTCCCGCGCGCCGCGGGCCAGTTCGTAGTCAATCTCGGCGGGCCGGATCAGGCGGAGCACGAGAATTGTCGGGAGGGCGAACGCCGCCACGAAAAAGAAGATGCTGCGGTTGGAAACGTAGTAGCCGAGCAGGCCCATCGATACCGCGGCAATCACGTTTCCCGCCGAGTTGAATGTCTGGTTGCGGCCCTGGCGCGTGTCGAATGCCGCACGTCCGACGATGCCGAGAGACATGGCGCAGATGGCCGGCCCGAAGACACTGGACGTGCCGCCGATAAGGACCTGCGCGCCCATGACTGGCCAGAACGAGGGAAACAGGGCAATGAGCAGCGCACCCGCTGCCAGCGCAGTCACGCCGATGCCGACCAATGCACGCTTGGCGCGCAGGTAATCAACGAGTCCGCCGGCGGGTGTTTGTGTCAGGATTCCCGCGATCCCGCCCACGGTCAGGGCGAGGCCCACGCTCTCTTCGTTCCATTTGTAGCCGGCGAGATAGATTGCGAGGAACGGCCCCACGCCCGTTTGCACGTCGGCGAGGAGAAAATTGAGCCAGTCGAGGCCGCGCAAGGTTTGCTGCGAGGGTGGAGCTTTACTCTCGATCGATGCGTTGGGCTCAGGCGTTCTCTTCATGGTCAGCGTCGAACCATCTTACGGACGAACCGGCGCCTAAAGTGATTCAAATTGCACATTCGATGGCTTCCGTTGGCCGAGAGCAAACACCGCGCTCACGGAAGGTGAGATGTGGAGAGCCGCGAACGCGATGCCCTGGACCAGCATGCCGGAATGGGATTAGCGCGGCTTGGCGAACTCGGACCGGTGGCGGCTGTAGAGAAAGTAGATGGCGAGGCCGATGACCAGCCACACCAGGAAGCGCATCCAGGTGATGATGGGCAGTCCGGCCATGAGCAGGAAGCAGAAGATCACGCTGAGCGCTGGAATGATGGGGCCGCCGGGAACGCGGAAGCCGCGGTGGCGCTCCGGCTCGCGGAAGCGCAGCACGATGACGCCGATGGAGACCAGGACGAAGGCGAACAGGGTGCCGATATTGGAGAGATCTGCGAGGGTGCCGATGTCGAACAGGCCGGAGGGAATGGCGACTACGAATCCCGCAACCCAGGTTGAGAAGGCCGGCGTGCGGAAGATGGGATGGACGTCGGAAAAGACCTTGGGCAACAGGCCATCGCGGGACATGGAAAACCAGACGCGGGACTGGCCGAGCTGGTAGACGAGCAGGCTGGAGAGCATGCCCATCAGCGCGCCGAAGAGAACGACAAGCCTGATCCAGTGGAGCGAGTGGCCGCCGGGCTGCAGCGAGAGTTTCTTGAGGGCGTTGACCACGGGAGCGGCGTCGCCCACCATGGATTGCCAGGGCACCAGGCCGGTGAGGCAGACGGCAACCGCGACATAAAGCACAGTACAGACCACCAGCGTGGCGATGATGCCGATGGGCAGGTCGCGCTGCGGGTTCTTGCATTCTTCGGCCGCGGTCGAGACCGAGTCGAAGCCGATGTAGGTGAAGAAGATGATGGAGCCGCCGGTCAGGATGCCGCTGAACCCGTTGGGCACGAAGGGATGGTAGTAGCTGGGATGGATGAAGCTGATGGCGGCGAAGACGAAGATCAGGATGGCGATGAGCTTGACGCCCACCATCATGTTGTTGGTACGGGCTGACTCGCGAATGCCGCGGACGAGAACAACGGTGAGCAGGAGTACGACCAGGAAGGCGGGGATGTTGAAGCCGAAGTGCCAGCCGGGTTGGTAGAGCCAGTTGCCGGCCAGGTCCTGCAGGCCCTCGGGGAGATAAGCGGGCGATATCCAGGTGGCGGCGGGATGGAGGCCGAACCAGTCGAGCAGATCGACAATGTGGGCGGCAAAGCCGACGCTCACAGTCATGTTGGAGCCGGCATACTCCAGGATCAGATCCCAGCCGATGATCCAGGCGATGAGTTCGCCCATGGTGGCGTAGGTGTAGGTGTAGGCCGAGCCGGCGATGGGAATCATGGAAGCGAGTTCGGCATAACAGAGGCCGGTGAGCGCACAGACAAACGCGACCAGGACGAGGGAAATCGCGATGGCGGGACCGGCGCCGGGGCGGCCGTCAAGGGCGGTGTGGGTAATGATGTAGTCCGCCAGCGGTGTGTTGAGCACGCTGGAGGTGTCAAACTTCTCGCCGGAGATGGCGGTGCCGATGACGGTGAAGATGCCGGAGCCGATGACGGCGCCGATGCCGAGCGCGGTCAGCGACCACGGGCCGAGAGTCTTCTTGAGCCTGTGCTCGGGCTCTTCCGAGTCCCGGATCAGCTTATCGATCGACTTGCGGGCAAGCAGTTGGGACCGGGGCTGGTCCCCTGTGCGCCGAGGTGGCACTTCGGAATGATCCGCCAACAAGATCTCCTATACCGCGATAGTCTCGTGAGTTTAGCTGATCAGGAGGTTTGGCGAAAGTCGTGTCGCCAAATCCTGTTCTGGTGATACACTATCAGTGGAGGCTCTGCTGAGAGGTTGTTCCTTACGGGACGGTCTCGACTGCTTTGCCTTCTTCTTTTTTGCAGCGCTTACTCCCCTCCGTACGGCTCTGGTACGAACACGATGCTGTACCAAGGATGAGAGCCGCCGACGTCGGTTGAAAGACCATCGGCTTGGGCGCTCACTATCCAGGGTCCAAATTCATCCGCGATTTCCATCCGTACATCTGCATCCATCCCTCGGCTGGGGAGCCGGAATCCCCAGTTTATCGCGTATATACAAACGTCAGCAGCTTGAACTGCCCGAGTAAGGCCCGATTCCACGAACAGGGGCACTGGCACGATTGAGTTTGCTCGAAATCTGCCTCTCTGGGTTCGCGTAAAATATCGCTCGATCTGCCGGATAAAATTCCGGTCGGCCGAGGCGTCTGTTTCGTCGAAGATCAACAAGCCGGTCTCGTTTTTCGGCGCGATGAAATTAAAATAGCGCTCCAGCAGGAAAACCAAATCCTTTCTCAGGAAGTCCTCGGCCTCAAGTGTGGTGGGCTTTTCAACTGTCGAGGGCACGACGGAAGCGAAAATCCGGGCTTCATGCGTCCTGAGCAGCGCGAAAATCGACCGTGCCATAACTATGCACGCCTGCCCGAACGCACGGAACTCGATCTCGGAAGGAGAGGTGTGCTGCAACCCCTTATTTAAGAAGCCGATGCAGTGTTTTCTCCGGGCTTCGTCGTCTAGTAACTCGCCCTGATTTGCCCAGCGAAACTTCTTCCTGTCAAGCAAGAAGCTTCCCTTGACTTCGACGTTGAACTTTGGAAGGCGAACCCCAAAGCAAGACTCTTCTAAAGTTGCGAAGTCTTGAACGAAGCGCCAAAGCTTGCTGGCGTGCAAAACAATTCCACCCCGGACCTCGTAGGGACAGTTCTTGTGATCATGCCCGCTCTCATCCAGGAAAAACAGATAGCTCATGGGGTGCCCCGAAGCGATTGGCGGATGGAGCCGAACGGCAACTTAGTCCGGCTCCATCCGTTGAGCGGATTACCGCTTTGAAACGCCGCGTGCCAGTTTCTTCAACTTTTTCTTGTTTTCTCCGCGCGGACCAGTCCGCTTCGCCTTGGGTGCGGCCTTCTTGCGGGCGGTGCGCTTCAACTTCTTCCGTTCCAGCTTATCTTCGACTTTGGTGGTGTCTGCCACGTATAACCTCTTTCGTTGCAATCTCTTCAAGTTTCCCGACCATCGGGTTGATGTACCGTTAATGGTAACAGGGATTTGGCTGCGGCGAAAGCGGCAGCCGCGGCGAAGAGGCGTGGCCGCGCACTATTCCTTGACGGCATCCACAAGGTCACGGGGCGTCCGGCGGCATTCACGGCGTCACAGCTGTTTCCAAGGTACAATGGATATAGATCAGAAATAGACCCCGCCTGCTCGGCTCCGGCCGTTCCACCGCTTCAGACGAGCCCCGCACCCCACGCGACAATCACCAGCACCAGGTTGACCGGAGTCCGTCATGCGTTCCGACAAGATTCACCGCGCGCTTGCGCAGGGAATGAACCGTTTTGAAGTTTGCCAGCTTGTTTCAAAGGGTGTGAAAGCCACCCACAAGACTGGTTCGCGCTTTGAAGATTCAATCAACGATGTTTTGCAATATATAGGCACGCACGAGACACGGATGGATAACCTGCACCCGGCGATTCCGCAGGTCAGCGTGAAGAGCCTCAAGCCGGCGGCGTAAAGACAGGGGTCAGAGTTCAGAGATCAGTCGGGTATCGCCGCTTCTGGCTATATGGCGCTGATTGAAAGACCGGAATTTGAAGCTAAACGCAGAAGAGGGACGGCAGGTTTGCCGTCCCTCTTTTGTTGATTCCGAGCAGATTGCTCAGGCGAACTTAGACAACCTGAACGTTCTCAGCCTGCCAGCCCTTGGGGCCCTTGGTGACGTTGAACTGAACGCGCTGGCCTTCCTGAAGCGAACGGAAACCGTTCGACTGGATGGCAGTGTGATGGACGAAGACGTCCTCGCCGTTTTCGCGGCTCAAAAATCCAAATCCCTTGGCGTCGTTAAACCACTTGACTGTGCCTTGTTCCATGGTGTGTTGCTCCTCATTACTGAATTACCGTCCCAACGCGATGTGGAAGTTTGCGAGTAGGCG
>PMWR01000596.1 GCA_003166055.1 Acidobacteriaceae bacterium | reverse complement strand
TGCACCTGGCTGGGGCAGTCAGAATCGATTTTGATATTCGTTGCTGATTCGTATCAGCGCGGCCCCATATATTAGCCTTGTTTCCTTCTCATTCACCCATTCAAAAGGGTACGGCGGCTCGTTCTGCGCCCGGTATTTCAGAATCAAAAACTCGTCGTATTGCGGCGCGACTTCCGCCAGCCGTATTCGGGCCTGTTCCGCTTCCTGAATCGGATGTTTGTATTTCCCTCCATCCGTTCGGTAGCTTCTATCTCCCTCATAGCTTGTGACAACGTCAGCGTAATTGATCCCGACGACGCCAACGCAGATTGGCCTGCTGGACCCGGCACGAACCCTGAAGTTGAGGACTTGGTTGGCGAGATCGCTCTTAACTCTGTCGATCTGCTTGATCATCGCCTTCGCCAGAACCTTGACCTCCACTCCAATTTCAACAGTAGCTACCGGGCCGCGTGCAACTTTGTAGCCGGGATCGACACGTGGTTCTTCGCCTACGATGAGTTCCCCAAATGTGCCGTCGCCTCGTCGAGCCTCAATGCCTTTCCGCCTATTTTGAACGTTCAGCACTCTGGACATATTCTCAACAGACAAGACGTATCTGGCCGATTTGTTGACGGAGACGAGGTCCTCGTATAGATGCATAGCTACGAAATCACCAAGATTCGAGCGACGATGCTCGTATTTGGTGCCCTCGAACAGCTTGCGGAACTCTGTGAGGAGCCTATGGTCAGTCACACACGACCTCGCAGGACGTAGCACCTGCCATGCGTTTCAGGCGAGAAAGCGCCAACACCTTGTGCCGGGCAATCTCGAGATAGGCCGGTTCTACTTCCACCCCGATCGAGTTCCGCCCGGATCTGATGGCGGCAGCGGTTGTAGAGGCGGTTCCAAGGAAGGGGTCGAGGATGGTGTCGCCAGCGAACGAGAACAGCTTTATCAGCCGTTCGGCCAGTTCATCCGGATACGGAGCAGGATGTCCAGTTCTTGTGGTCGATGCCCCCGGAAGGTCGCTCCACTCCGACCTCAACCACCCTTGCATTTCCTCTTTCGTCAGCATGGAAAGAGCCTTTTGCACTGGAGAGGCGGAGCGGTATTTGCCGCCTTTTCGAAGCATAAGGATGAATTCTGTATCATTTTTGACAATCGCGCCTGGCTGGTAAGGCTTACCGTAGAATCCTGCACCATTTCCTTCGGCCTCGTTAGCACCATTGGCAATCTTGTGCCAGAGAATTGGCGTCAAGCAGTCGAGGCCAAGCTTCCTTGACCTAACTTGAATATCGGAGTGAAGGGGAACCACATAGTGTCGGCCCTCGCGTTTTCTCGGAATACAAATGTCCCCAACCACGCAGCAAATTCTCCCCCCCGGCGCGAGAACACGGGTGCACTCCTTCCAAACTTTGTCCAATTCATCCAAGAAGGCTTCGTAGTCCGCAATGTCACCGAGCTGCGATTGATTGCCGGGAGCATACTCCTTCAATGTCCAATAAGGTGGCGACGTTACCACCAGATGAACGGAGCCATCAGGGATCCAAGAGAGGTCTCTTGCGTCTCCTTGGTGCAGGCGATGGGTCGTCTTGTTGTACGGAAGGGGCCAGGGCACGGTGCGATAGTGATTGTTCGCGTCACGATAGACCTTCAATGCGCCGGGGGCGGCATCGTTTAACGGCAGCTGGAAGGAAACTTTTGCCTGAGTCTCCAGACGTAAGAACTCCTTCGGATCGGCAGCTTCTTGAATGGTCCTAGTTCGCCGCTGGGAAATGGCTCGAATCGTTGCCTGCTTCACTTTGCGGTCCCCTCTTGGTCGCGCGTGACGACTGATTCATTGAAACACGGTTGTGAGGTCTATGCCAGAGGCTACGCCGGGATGCGCTTGAGGATTCTGCTCGCGCTTCTGAACCAGGGTCGTTCACGCCGGCGCAGGTAGCCGGGCATGGTGGGCCGCTTGTCAAGCACCTTCTGCGCCCACTGGCGGGCTTCTGCATTCTTGCCCTCTGAAGCCAGCAAATCCGCGAAGTTCAAATACGTCTCAGACAATGTGGACGCGATGGTCACGTGGCGGAAGAGCGCTTCCGCCTTGTCCTTTTGCCCGGTCAGCGCGTAGGCGTGTGCCAGCAAGCCGGCNNGCATCGCCCAACTGGAGAGTGCAGACGCCGCGGCGGTAATACGTGTCCAGCGTGTCGGCGCGGGCCGCAATGGCCTTGTTGAAGGCATCCCGGGCCAACTGGAGCTGGCCGTCGTCCATGTAGAGGTTGCCGAGCTCTTCGTAGTTTCCCGCCGAAGGATTGTCCCTGATCGCGATGACAAGCTGGTTGATGCGCTTGCGGCGGGGAAACACCTTGAACGACTCACGCGCCAGCCCGAGATCGGGCACTGCCTCGACAAAGAGATAGACCAGCGCGCCGAGAGGACCGAGAAAAATGATGAGGTAGAGCCAATAGATACTGGGCCGTCGCCGGATGAAGTGGATCACCGCCGCAACCTGGAGCAGAATGCCCCACGGATAAAAAAGATGACTGAGGAATCCCATACTGTTTAGGCTCTTACCCAGCTTACACACATAGGCCGGATCGAGGAAGCAACTCGGATGGAACGGTTGGGATGCGGCTGGACGGCTGCTGAATTGGGGGCATTGTCCGATTTTCGGACACAGCATCACGTTCCAACCGGAAGCAACGATAACCCTTGAAGAGGCCATTCATGTCTGCGCAAACGTTACCGGCAAGTCCCCACGACGGCTCTCTTCAGGATCTGGTCCGCAATTCCCTTGAGGGGCCGGGAGGAGAAGTTTGCTATGTGGCGCGCCAGCCGATTCTGGATATGCGCAGCAAAGTGCATGGATACGAGCTGCTGTGCTGCACCGGGCGAAGCCGGGCCGTTGGCGCGGAAAGAGAGTTGGCCGCGCGCGCCTTGCTCGGCAGCGCGGTTGTCTTCGGGGTGGGAGAGCTGACGTCGGGGCTGCCGGCGTTTGTGCAATGCACGGCCGACTCGCTGACCGAGGAGTGGGTACGGGGCTTGCCGCCCGGCCTGACAGTGATCGAACTCGACGAGGATGTGGAACCAACCGCTTGTGCGCTTGCGGCGTGGCGCGCGCTCAAGCAGGTGGGATTTCGCCTCGCGATCGACAGCTTTGTGGGGAAGCCGGGGGCCAGGCCCTGGGCGGAAATGGCCGACTTTGTGAAGGTGGACTTTGCCAAAACCGGCGCCGCCGAGCGAACCCGCTTGCTTGCCCGGATCGAGGGCCTTGCGGCTCGCGCCATCGCGAAAAACGTGGAGACCCAGGAAGACTGGAAGCTTGCGCGCCTGGAAGGGTTCGAACTCTTTCAGGGCTACTACTTCTGCCGTCCAGAGCAGGTCAGGAATCCCAAAATGCCCGCCAATCGGCTGGTCCATCTTGAGATTCTGGAGGCCGTGCAGCAGGACCCCATCGATCTGGATCGATTGAGCCAGTTGGTGATGTGCGACGCATCGCTCACCTACGGGTTGCTGCGGCTGGTGAACAGCCCGGTCTGCGCCATGCGCCAGGAGGTGGATTCCATCCACACGGCGCTGATGCTGCTGGGCGAGGCGACGTCACGGCGCATGGCGATGCTAGTCATCGCCAGCGACTTCAATGGCGACCAGCC
This sequence comes from Acidobacteriaceae bacterium, assembly GCA_003166055.1. The sequence continues at coordinate 7,372 of PMWR01000596.1, read as the reverse complement.
GGCGGAGCTTTTGCGCATGGCCTTCGAGCGCGGCCGCTTCTGCGAATTGGCCGCCGAGCTGCTGGGACTGGTTCCCGCCGAGCAGTACCTGATTGGCATGGTCAGCATGTTCCCGGCCATGCTGCGCATTTCCATGCAGGATCTGGTTGGCATGCTGCCCCTGCGCGAGGCGGCGCGCAAGGCCCTGCTCGGCGCGGGCAACCGGGAGGGCGTTCTGCTGGAACTGCTGGTTTGCCAGGATCGCCGCGACTGGGAACGCTACGACGCGATCCTTCAGGACAACGGGATTCGCTTCGATCATCTGATGTGGCGGCTTGGCGAAGCAATTACCTGGGCCAGGGCCGCGGTGCAAAACGCGGCGTGAGGCAGCGGGTTGCCGGATCGGATGTATGCTATCCCACCCTTGGCGCGATAATGCCGCGTCAAGGATGGGGCACCCAGCGAGTTGGCAGGTCGGCGAGTGCACCGGTCAGCGGTACGACTCGTCGCGGTGGATCACGAACTCGGGATAAGCGCCGCCGCCCAATTCATGCAGGTCCATGCCGATGCGCTCGCCATCGGGGTCNNGTGGCGATGCCGATCAACTGGGCGAGGAACTGGCCGGGCTGGCCAGAGAAGATGCCGGCGGCGATCAGGCCCAGCAGTCCTCCCGCAGCATGAACCGAGATGGCTCCGGAGGGATCGTCGATCGAAACGGCGAGTTCGAACAGTTCCACCAGCAGGGGCGTGGCAATGCCCGCGACGACGCCAACGGCCAGCGCCTGAATCGGAGTAATCAGCGCGGCGCACGCGCTGGAGGTGACCAGGCCTGTAAGCCATCCGTTGGCGCACAGGCTGGCGTCGGGCTTGCCGAAACGGATGCGGGTCACGGTGAATGTAGCCGCGAGCGCGCCGGAGGCGGAGAGCAGCGTGCCCAGCGCGGTTGCGGGCAGCGCGGCAAAAGGAGCATGCAGCCAGAGGATTGCTCCGGCCACGTTCCATGCGAGCCAGCCAACCAGGGCGACAAAGCAGCCGAAGAGCACATAAACGGCGTTGTGACCGGGCAGCGCGGTAGAAAAGCCTTCCTTGGGGAACTTGCCCTTGCGCGGACCTGTGATCCAGATAACGGCGAGGGCGCTGAGTCCGCCCAGGACATGGACTGTGGCCGCTCCGCCGGGATCGAGAAAGCCCGAGCCGAGCGAGAAGTTGACGCCGAGCTGCGCCAGCCAACCGCCGTTCCAGACCCAGTGCGCGAGCAGCGGAAAGACGATGGCGGCAGTCACGGCAGCGGCAGCGCAGCCGGCGGTGAGGCGCCAGCGATCCGCTCCTGAGCCCCACGGAATCAACGCTGCCAGAGCGACTGCCAGGAATTCAAAGAGCAGGGCGAGTTGCGACTGGAGCGGTGCGGCGCTGAGCCCGCCGAGGAAAAGCGGACCGGCTCCGAGCCAGTTCCAGGGCTTGCCGGTCAGTTGAAATGAGTGACCCGCGCCTCCGAGGACGCCGGAAAAAGTCGCGCCCGCCAGGGCAAAGACAATCGCGGTGACGGCGAGGATGGCCAGGTTGCCAAGCAGCGCCTGCGCGGCGGAGCGGGAGCGGCCCAGGCCGGTGTTGATCAGAGCTACTCCAGCAATGGCCAGGGGAGCAAGCGCCAGCAGAACCAGGCAAAGCGCGTAGGCGGCATCCGGCAGGGCGGGAGCGATGGTCGAGGCGGGCGTCATGAGCGGGATTCTCCACCCGCGTTCAAGGCGCCGCGGGCTTCCATGTGTCCGCGGAATGCAACGGCGAGTCCGAGGGCTTCGACGGCCAGGCCGCAAAGGATGAAAGCCGCTCTGCTGGCTGCGGAATTGGCGGGGAAGAGCACGATGGCGGCGATGGAGAGAAAGAATCCAGCGGGCATGACGAGCAAACCGGCGTATTTCATGCGCTTTCCCTTTCTTGAAATGAATGGACTGCCACGGCCCGAACCCTGTCCTGGGTCCGCACTTTTGGATGCTTTTTCGAGGTCGACTGTAAAGTCTTTATGAATTCTAAAGCATTCGGTTGTTACGATAACCACGCAGTCAGCAACTCACAAGCATATTTTCAGACGCTTCAATCGCGTCAATCGTGCTTCCCTGCTTGCATGCCCAATTTTATGGAGGTTGTCGGCGATGAATTTTCTTGACCGTGTGGTTGCAAACCCGTTGGGCGCGTTCGGGGTCCTGAGCCTGGCAGCATTTCTTGAGGCATACGGCGACTCGTTCTTTCAGGTCAGCTTCTATCGTTCTTCGGGAGTTGGGCGGGTGATGGCGTTTGCGGCCGGCGCGGCCGTGCTGGCAGCCTATGGGTCGGTGGTCAACGTGCCGCGATGGGATTTTGGGAAGCTGCTGGGGGTTTACGTGGTGTTGTTCTTTCTGATGGCGCAATTGCTCAACCGGGTTCGGTTTGGGCAGTCGCCGACATTGCCTATTTACGCGGGGGGCGCGTTGATTGTGACCGGCGGCCTGGTGATCGCCTTCTGGAAGGGGTAATTCCGAAATCCACAGGGGTTGGCCTAAGGGGAATTCCGCGTGGTATTTTGGGGTAATATCCCAGTCTCTGGTACGCAAGGCGTCAGGGGCGCGGGGGTGTTTCCCTCAGACGCGCCCTTATCACAAGAGGTAATCTTTTCAGTAAATTACCAAACTGTTCCGAAATGAACATTTTTTAAAAATTTGTCGGTATACACTCTGCTCGACCCACTCTCGGCTGCTATATTAATTTTTCAGGGTCTTCCCCTCCCAGGTGAGTTTTGCCCGGGAATGTTTCTTGTACACAACAGTTGTGACCGTCAGCACAGCGCGTAGATCAAAGACACAAACCACGAACTCCTGAGCTTCCTTGTTCAGGAAAAACCTTGCAGACACCCTGTGCGGCCGCCAGCAGAGCGCGCACTTCCTCTAGAACCACAACGAAGCAGGGAAAGCATTCATGGCGCAGATATTTGAACGCAGCTCCAATGCCCTGGCTCGCGCGAGCCTGGTTTTGACGGGGCTGATCGTGATCGCCCTGGGGGTGACGCTGAATGAACTGCAGAGGTCGCCCTGGGTGACGCGTCAGGGCCAGCGCCCGGATCAGCCGGTACCCTTCAGTCACAAACATCATGTGCAGGGACTCGGGCTGCAGTGTCAGTACTGTCACACCACGGTCGAGAAGTCGAGTTACGCCGGAATCCCGCCTACCAAGACCTGCATCAACTGCCACGCACAAATTTGGACCAACGCGCAACTGCTGGAGCCGGTGCGCAATAGCTGGGCGACCGGCCAGTCGGTGGTGTGGACGAAGGTGCACGACCTGCCCGACTTTGCCTACTTCAGCCACGAGATTCACGTGAACAAGGGGCTGGGTTGCGCAAGCTGTCACGGCCGTGTGGACCAGATGCCGCTGATGTACATGCAGAACACGCTGCAGATGGAGTGGTGCCTGAACTGCCATCGCAATCCGGCAAAGAATCTGCGGCCGACAAGCGAGATATACAACATGGCGTGGGAGAGCCCGGCGAGCGACCGGCCGGTGTGGTGCTCGGTGGACGGCGAAAAGACAGGCGTGCCGACGGCCGATAGCGTGAACTGCGTAACCAAGGATCCAAGCGGCGCCGGGCCAGAGGTTGCTTCGCTGCAATTGCCGCTGGGTGGTGCGCATGGACTGGCGGGCGATGTGGCAGCGGCCATACCAGTTGCTCCGTCGTATGTGAAATTCACCAGCCAGGAGGAGCTTGGCCTGTTCCTGGTGAAGCACTACAAGATTCGAACCCCGAGAGAGCTGACCAGTTGCGAGGTCTGCCACCGATGAGCGCACAACGGATGGATCAAAACACGAACGGAACGGGAAGCGGCGTGAATCAGGAAAAGAAGAACGCCCAGAAAGCCACGGTTCAAGGATCGCCAATGACGCTGACCCNNTGAAGGGCGTGAAGGGCAAGAAGTACTGGCGGTCGGTGGACGAACTGGCCAATACACCGGAGTTTCAGGCGGCTGTGGAGAAGGAGTTTCCAGGCGCGGCGCAGGAGTGGATCGATCCTGTTTCGCGGCGCGGATTCATGAAGCTGATGGGCGCTTCGCTGGCGCTGGCAGGATTGGCCGGTTGCACCAAGCAGCCNNTATCCCTACGTCAAGGCGCCTGAAGACCTGATTCTTGGCAAGCCGATGTACTTCGCCTCGGCGCATCCGTTTGTGACCGGTGCGGTGCCGCTGCTGGTGAAGAGCGATCAGTTCCGTCCCATCAAGGTGGATGGCAATCCCGAGCACCCTTATAACCACGGCTCATCGGATCCGTTTACGCAGGGGACGCTGCTTGACCTGTACGATCCGGATCGCTCGCAGCATGTCCTGTATCGCGGCGAGAATCGCGAGTGGGCCGAGTTTGCGCAGGCTCTGCGGGAAAAGCTTGTCGAGAGCAAAGATGGCACTGGTGTCTATTTCCTGAGCGCGACCGTTACTTCGCCGACGCTGGCGCGGCAGTGGAAGGCGGCGCAATCCGCGTGGCCGAAGGCGAAGTTTGCGCAGTACGATCCGGCGATTGCCGGGACGGCGCTTGAGGGCGGCATGGCCACGCAGTACAACCTGGCCGATGCCGATGTGATTGTCTCGCTCGATGCGGATTTCCTTTCCGGCGCGTCGTATCCGGGCTTCCACAAGCTGGTGGGCGATTACGCCAAGCGGCGCAAGGATCCCGAGAAGCTCAACCGGCTGTACGCGATCGAATCGATGCCGACCACCACAGGCATGAAGGCGGAGCATCGCCTGGGCCTGCGCGCAAGCGAGATTCCAGCGTTCACAGCGGAGTTGGCCAAGGCAGTTGGCGCATCGGGTGTTGACGCTCCGGCGTATGCGTGGACCGATCAGCAGAAGAAATTTCTCGCCGCACTCGCGAAGGACTTGAAGGCAAGCGCCGGCAAGAGCGCGGTGATCCCGGGCCTCTATCAGGATCCCTCGGTCACGTCGCTTGCCGCTGCCATCAACAGCGCGTTGGGCAACACCGGCAAGACTGTGCTGGTTTCAAGCGAGACAGCAAGCCCTGTACCGACCGATCAGATTGGCGATTTGAAGGCGCTGGTTGGGGATTTGAATGCGGGCAAGGTGGATTGGCTGGTGATTTTGAATGCCAACCCCATCTACTCCGCTCCCGCCGATCTTGGTTTTCTCGATGCCTTTAACAAGGCAAAGATTGTGGCGCATCTTGGCTCTCATTTGGACGAGACGGGCGAGATTGCTCACTGGCATGTTCCGTCGGCGCATTTCCTTGAGTCGTGGTCGGATGCGCGCGCGTATGACGGAACGGTTTCGATTGTGCAGCCGCTGATCGATCCGCTGTATGGCGGCAAGTCGTCGCACGATGTGCTGGAAGTGGTGATCAATCGGCCGGGACCGGGTTCTTATTCGTCTGGCATGACTGCGTATGACGCGGTGCGAGAAACCTGGCGCCCTGTGATCAAGGGTGATTTCGAAACAGGCTGGCGCAAAGTTCTGCACCAGGGCTGGATTGACGATTCGGCATACACGAGCGGCGCAAAAGCTGGTGCCGCTGGAACATCGCAGGCAAAGGTGCCCTCTCCTTCATCGAAGGATGCGATCGAGATCATCTTCCGTCCCGATGCGAATGTGTACGACGGCCGCTGGTCAAACGTTGGCTGGCTGCAGGAGTTGCCCAAGCCGGTAACCAACCTGAGCTGGGACAACGCGGCGATTATGTCGGGCGCAACCCTGACCAAGATTCGTACCGAGAAAGACGGCACGAAGTGGAGTCTCGAAGAAGACGACATTATTGAAATCACGGTGAATGGCTACAAGGTCAAGGCGCCGGTGATTGTTGCGCCGGGTCATCCGGATAATTCCGTCACCGTGCATCTTGGTTATGGGCGTCAGGCAGCGGGCCGCGTGGGCTCTGGTGCCGGCTTCAATGCTTACTTGATTCGGACAGCGGCTTCCCCGTTTTACGCCGTTGGATCCATCAAGAAGGTGGATGGCAAGTGGGGCTTGGCGATTACCAAGAGCCACTATCAGGATCATCGTTCGAAGTTATTCAGCGGGCAGGGCAACGGCAACAACTCGCTTGAGGCCGATGAGGCAATTGGCGAGCGCGGCATCATTCGCTACGCGACGTTGGATGAATACAAGGCCAATCCCGGATTTGCGAATGAAGGCGAGGGCCACGAGAAGACAAATCTGGATACCACGCTCTTCCCCAACTGGGAGTACAAAGACAATGCCTGGGGCATGTCCATCGACATGAACAGTTGCACGGGATGCAATGCGTGCATCGTGAGCTGTTATGCCGAGAACAATATTGCCGTCGTGGGCAAGCAGCAGGTGCGCATCGGCCGCAACATGCAGTGGCTGCGCATTGATACATACTTTGAGGGCGATCTCTCGGCGCCGCGGGCGCACTTCCAGCCCATGGCCTGCCAGCACTGCGAGAACGCTCCCTGCGAGCAGGTTTGCCCAGTGGGCGCAACGGTGCACACGCCGGAAGGCCTGAACNNATGGTCTACAACCGCTGCGTGGGTACGCGCTACTGCTCCAACAATTGCCCCTACAAGGTGCGGCGCTTCAACTTCCTGCTCTTCTCCGATTTTGAAACCGAGAGCCTGAAACTGATGCGCAACCCCGATGTCTCGGTGCGTTCGCGCGGCGTGATGGAGAAGTGCAGCTACTGCATACAGCGCATCACGGCAGCCAGGATTGAAGCCGACAAGGAGAATCGCCCGATTGCGGACGGCGAAGTTGTCACCGCCTGCCAGCAGGCGTGCCCGGCAACGGCGATCACGTTTGGCAACCTCAACGACAAGGGGAGCCGGGTAGCGAAATTGCGCGGAGACGAGCGCAGCTACCAGGTGCTCGCCGATCAGAATACCCGTCCGCGGACGACCTATGTGGCCGCGGTGTTGAATTTGAATTCCGAACTCGAAGACGCGCCGGTGGAACACGCACCGGTAAAGGGTTGAGGCCACGATGGCGACGACGGACCTGAAACCGAGTAGTCCAAAAGACCCAATCCGCAACGCGGGCATCGATCCCGCGACCGGCGAATACCGGGTGCTGGCGCAGGGGCAGACCTTCAAGTCGGTCACCGAGAAGATTGCGGGGATCGTGCTCACGCCCAGCACGCCGCTGGGCTGGTTTGCGATCTTCAGCGTGGGCGGCGCGGTAGCCACCTGCCTGCTGGTGGCAGTGACCTGGCTGTTTCTCAAGGGCGTCGGCATCTGGGCAATCACCCAGCCGGTGGCGTGGGGCTTTGCCATCATCAATTTTGTCTGGTGGATCGGCATTGGCCACGCCGGCACGCTGATCTCCGCGATTCTGCTGCTCTTCAAGCAGGGGTGGCGCAATTCCATCAACCGCTTTGCCGAGGCGATGACCATCTTCGCCGTGGTCTG
>PMWR01000195.1 GCA_003166055.1 Acidobacteriaceae bacterium | reverse complement strand
CGCGCCATGGCCAAGCAGGCCGAGGCGGAGCGCGAAAAGCGCTCCAAGATCATTCATGCCGAAGGCGAGTTCAACGCCGCGCAAAAGCTGGTGGATGCGGCCGCGTTGATGGCCACGCAGCCCATGACCCTTCAGTTGCGCTACCTGCAAACCCTCGCCGACATCGGCGTCGAGAAGAACACCACCATTGTCTTCCCGCTGCCCATGGAACTGCTTACGCTGCTGAATAAAATCGGTGCCCTGGGGAAGTGAACTCCCGAGCAGTCGTAGAAGCGGGCGGATAGCTTTGAAGGTCGAAGCAGGATTGTGAAACAATCAAGAACGACGCGTGTCTTTAGAATTACCGCCAGTCGGATACGGAGCAAAGGACGGGAATGAGGGGAGCTTTCGACGACAGGGAGATGGAACCTGCACGACCCCGGCGCGACACCGAACTGACGTTGAGCTCCATGACGCTGCTGGGCATCTTTTTTGGCCTGGTTCTGCTCTGCGGGCTCTGCTTCGGTCTGGGTTACTCGATGGGCCGCCGCGGCGCTCAAGGTCCCTCCGTTGCCATCCAGCCGGCGGCAAGCGCGCAAACCACATTGCAGGCGGATGGCTCCCACCCCAAGCCGCCGGCAAGCGCGGTGCAGCCGGCCTCAACCGATGCAGCCAACTCCTCGGCAGGTACGGATGCTGGGCCAATTGAGGCTGCAGATGCGCAGGCTTTAAAGAGCACTCCCGGGGTTTCACCGTCGAGCCAGGCTCCCGCGCAACCGCAAGTCCGGCCCGCACTGCCACCCCCGGCCAATCAGCCGCAGTCAACCCAACTCGGAGCACTTTCGCCGGCCATGCCCACGGCTGGCGCCCTGATGGTGCAAATTGCCGCCGTCTCCAACCAGGACGACGCGGAGGTGCTGGCCAATGCCTTGCGTAAGCGCGGATACCCGGTCACCTCGCATCGCGACGCAGGGGATGGCATGATCCATGTGCGCATCGGCCCCTTCAGCACCCGCGACGACGCCAACAAGTGGCGCATGAAGCTGCTGAACGATGGATACAATGCAATCGTGCAGCCGTGAGTCAGTTCATATAAATCAGTGAGCGCGGGCCTATGGTGTGGATGAACTGTTGCCGGGTGCCCCAAATCTGGCGAGTGAAAACTGGGTGCCCCATGTCTCGCTTTTGAGACATGGGATTTAGGCGAATCTGGCCGGGACAGCTATGTTTTCTCCTGCCTATCCGATCACGGCGGCGATTGCGGCGCGCAACGCGGATTGATCCTGGACCTGGAGAATGCCAAGTGGCCTGATGATGAGGCGCTGTTCAAGCGTTGCAAATACCGGTTTGATTGGCGACGGCTTGAGCAGGTTTGCCCGCTGCCATTCGCTTATCGTCATCTCGCCCAAACCGGAGCCGGAACCAATCTGGCTTGTGATCGGCATGATCACTACGTCAGGCCTGGCGGTGTTGTAAGCCCGGCTACTGACAACAACGGCGGGACGTTGTTTGAAGGCGGCCTGGTTTGTGAATGGGAAGGGTGCCAGTACCACGTCCCCGAATTCAAATGGCATCGTAGACGTCGTCTTCGGGGTTATTCCAGACTGCCCCGAATGCAGGTTCGCTTGCGGCGGCGACCGCTTGCGTCAAAGCGCGATCCTGACCGCGCACGCGCAGGAACTCGACGAATTCATCCACGGTGGAGATCTGCTCCGGGCTGAGAGCGTCAAGCTTCTCGGCAAGATTGCTGGCGGATCGATTCATGACAGCTCCCCTGCCCATATTCTAGCGAAATTCTCCAAATCCATGAAGTTTTTGCTGGGCTGCATATGGAAATCCGCGTTCGTAATAGCATTGTTTGGGCTGGTGTTTCGGTTTCTACCCTCGCATCCACTCCGGCAGCCCTGAAGCGACAGCGGCGCGCACCGCCTCCAGCAAATCCTCGCGTGTCGAAAAGTTAGCCGGATAAACCGGCTCGTGGAAGACAATATGCGCTGTGCCGGGAGTGATGCGCATGCTGCCCTTCGCCATCATCCCCTCCGTGCCCCATAGCGAGACGGGAATGCAGGGCGCGCCGGTCTGCATCGCGAGGTAGAACGGGCCTTTTTTGAAGGGCAGCAACCGCCCGTCTTTGGAGCGCGTGCCTTCAACAAAAGTGGTGATGTGGACGCCGCTCTCCAACACTTTCCGTGCCGCCGCCACACTCTCCTGCGCGCCTTGCGCGCTGCCGTCGCGGCTGACAGGCACAAACCCGGCCAGCCTCATGGCGTAACCCAATGCCGGAATCTTCATCAGCGACTGTTTGAAGAAGGCCGCGGTGCGTCCCGGAATCTGCGGCAACAGGGCCGGCGGATCGAGGTTCGAGAGGTGATTCGACATGAAGATGCACGCCGTGTTCGACGGCACATTTTCCCGCCCCTCGCTCACCACACGAATTCCAGCCAGCGAGTAGGCAGTGCGCACAATCCAGATCGAGGTGCGATAGAGCGGCGTCACATTGCCGGTGAGAACGGTGAAGGGAATCAGGACCAGTGCCGCAGGAATGCTGAAGATGAGAATAACTCCGAGCAATGTAAGGGATGCGATCATGGATGGCGTGGCATGCTTTCTGCGGCGGGTTGGAGCGCGGCGCTTTCAAGTTTACGGCGTTCGGCTCTGGATTGCTGTGAGGCGCGCGGGAAGNNGCGCGATCGCGTTGACAATCGCCTCGGCATCCGGAAAAAGTTCAGCCCTGGTTCCCTGTTCATTGAGCGCACGCACCACATCTTCAGGATGAAGTCTCTCGGCGTTCGGAATACGCTGCTGCTGATAGACGCCGGCCAGCACAACGCGGTCGGCGAGCCGCAGGCTGGCTACCAGATCCGATTCCAGCACCTTGCGCCGGAGCGTATTGGAGCGCGGTTCGAGCACAGCCCACAGGCGCGCTTGCGGATAGACAGAACGCAACGCTCGCAGCGTTTCGCGGATGGCCGTGGGGTGATGCGCAAAGTCGTCGATCACCGTGATGCCGCCAATGCTTGCGCGCACTTCAAGCCGCCGCTTCACGCTCTTGAAGCTGGCCAGCGCCTGCTGAATGGCGGCGACGCCGATCCCCTGTCCCGCGGCCAGCGCCGCCGCCGCCGTGGCATTCAGCGCGTTGTGCTCGCCGGCCAGGTGCATATCAAACCGGGCCCACATCGTTCCGCTATGCCAGACCTGCCAACGCGTGCGGCCGTCCACGTGACGCATGTTCTGGATGCGCCAGTCCGCGTTCTCGCTAAAACCGTAGCGCTCGACGCGGCAGAACGCGTGCTCGACGCACTCAGTCACGTTTTCGCTCCCGTCGTACGCAACGATTAAGCCGCGCCGAGGCACCAGGTTCACCAGCCGCTTGAAAGCGGTCTTGACGGCCTCGAGATCGGCATAGATATCCGCATGATCGAATTCGACGTGGGTAAGAATCATCGCGTCAGGAAAGTAGTGCAGGAACTTCGGGCCTTTATCAAAAAATGCCGTGTCGTATTCATCGCCCTCGACAATGAAGGTACGCGTGGGTCGAAGTTGAAAGCTGGTTTCGAAATTCTCCGCTACGCCGCCGATCAGGAACGATGGCTCCAGCGCTGGATGTTCCTGCGCCGCGACCTGATAGATCCACGCCAACATGCTGGTTGTGGTTGTCTTTCCGTGCGTGCCGGCAATTACCAGCGACTCGCGCCCAGTGAGAAACTCCTCGCGCAGCAACGCGGCCATCGAAGTGAAGGGAATGCGCTTATCGAGCACGCGCTCCACTTCCGGATTTCCGCGCGAAAGCGCGTTGCCGATCACCACAAGATCCGGCGCGGGATCGAGATTCGATTCGGCGTAAGGCTCATGAATGGGAATGCCGAGCGACCCGAGCAGGTCGCTCATGGGCGGATAAGCCGCGCTGTCGGAGCCGGTAATGCGGTGGCCCTGCAACTGCAAGAGCCCCGCCAGCGAGGCCATGGCCGTGCCGCAGATTCCGCTCAGATGAATATGCCGCGGGAGCCCGGTCATGTCGTCCCCGCCAGTTCAATCAAATACGGTCCTGATCTCTGACCTCTGATCTCTGATCTCTGACGCTTCACTTCTTCACCGCCGGTTCAAGCAAATGCAGTGTCGCGTCATCCGTGATCATCAGCTCAGCTTCAACGCCGAGCGTCAGCGTGACGTTGGCCTGCGAAACATGACCGCTGCGTAATCCAATCGCGATGGGTCCATCGAAATCGTCAAACACGCGCAAGATCACCTCATCGAGCAGCCTCGGCGACGCGCCGGGCGAAACGCAATCGAGCATCTCGCCAAACACGATGCCGCGCACCCCTTGCAACTTGCCTGCGTGACGCAACTGCCACAGCATGCGGTCAACCTGGTAGGGCTTGGCTCCCGTGTCCTCAAGGAAGAGCAGCTTGCCTTCCGTCCGCGGCTCCCACGGCGTGCCCAGCAACGAAACAAGAATGCTGAGACAGCCGCCGTAAAGCGTGCCGCGAGCGTGGCTGAATTTGCGGCCCGATTGCAGGATGCGCAAGCCTTCCGCCGGCCCAACGCTGTAAGGGACGCCGGCAAGCGCAGCCTGAAAGCTGGCAAGATGAACTCCGTTTTCGCTGGAGAAATCGGCGGCGACCATGGGGCCATGAAACGCGGGCAGCCCAAGCTGATCGAGAAGATGTAATTGGATGCCGGTGAGATCGCTGTAGGCAAAAAAAGGCTTCGGATGCTTGTGGATCAGTTCCAGGTCAAGTTGACCCAGCAAGTAGTTCGAGCCATAACCGCCGCGTAGACACGAAATGAAGCTCGTGTCCGGGTCGGCAAACGCATCATGCAGGTCTTCAAGCCGCTGCGCCGCGGTCCCGGCAAAATACAAAGGGCCTTTTTGGAAGGCGTGGTGACCGAGCTTGGGCAGGAAGCCCAGCGCGCGCATACGCTTCATGCCTTGCTCCGCGCGTTCAAGGTTGGCAGACGCCGCCGGCGCCACCACGCTCATGCCTGCGCCTGGCGCAATGGGCGCAAGCTTCAACAAGGGGCGCGGCTGAGCATCCAGTTTGGCTTTGACAGCGGTCATGGTCAATACCAGGCCTCGCCGCGCGCAATCAACGCCGCCGGGCCGGTGAGGCGCAGCTCGAAGCCGGGGCCTTCCCAATCCACGGTCTGCGCGCCACCGGGAGCAACCACTGTGAGCGGCGCACTACACGAATGAAACGCGATTGCCGCCGTAGCCGATGCGGAGCTGCCGGTGCCCGATGAATGAGTCGGTCCCACTCCGCGCTCGAAGATGCGAATCTCGATCTCCGCAGGGCCGACAATGCGAAAAAACAAGACGTTGGTCTGGTGGGGAAAATCGGGATGAAAGCAAATCTCCGCGCCAACGTCCTGCCACGCCTGCCCGGCCACCGTAAACTCCGCGTTGTCCACCAGAATGACGAAGTGCGGATTCCCCATTGAAATCTCCGTGCCCGCAATCCGCGCGCCGTTCGCGAGGGTAACGGTGCGCGCCTCGATGGTCGGAACTCCCATGCCGGCGGTCACCTGCACTGAGAATCCATTCACTGTGTCAACTGAATTCACCCGGCACGCGCGTACGCCGGCATCGGTGGCTATTTCCAGCACGTCGCCAGCCTGCGAACCCCGCGCTTCGGCCATCCACGCCGCGACGCAGCGCGTTCCATTGCCGCTGATTTCCGCGACGGACCCNNGGTCCGCTGCCGCTTCCTCCGTCACGATGAGAAAGTCGTTGCCGCAGGCGTGGGCCTTGGTGAAGGGAATCAATCGTCCTCCCCGATGTTAAAGCTGAAGGGTAGCGCGAACTGTGCCAGGGCCGTGCTCATTCGATTACCTTGAGCGATGCTATCACCGCGCGAGCGGGCTTGTTGAGAGTGGATGAAGCGGGAGTATCGGAGACGTAAATCGTTGCCGATGCCTGGCCGGGCGCGAAAAAGCGTCGATAGGCGGTGAGTCCGTCCGGATGGGCATGAACGGCCTGGTCGATCTCGTCCCCGTCGAATGCCAGCACCAGGTCCGCATGGGCAGCGGGCGCAGCCAATGCAGCAGAATAAAATTCCTTGTCACTTTCGTTGATCGTCTGCCGCAAGGGAATGCCTGCGAGCGCCACCAGATGCGGATAGACCGACGTATCCATCAGAACAATGCCGCCCGGCCTTTTGTCGAGCAGCGAGCGAAGCGCCGGCGGAATTTCGAGTTCGAATGCCCGGCGCGATTCGAGGTTCTTGACGCCTTCAACGTAGGTGAGAGGGTGTTGTCGCACCAATTCAATAGCGTTCAGGCCAATCATCGCGAAGAGTACGCTTGCGGTGAAGGCTGTCCATTTGATTTTCAATTCGCGGGGCTTGAACTCGCCGACCGCCGTGAACCCGAAGTGCGCGGCAAACCCCAGTCCCAGCGCGAAGGCCGGCAGCATTTCCATCCCATAGCGCGTGTTGTACCAGGAGTGAGGCCACCAGACGGGGAGAAAAATCGGCACCGATCCGTAGGCCACCGAATAGATATAGAACGGCAACGGGAGCCAGAGGAACAGCGCCCACGCAAAGGCGCGGCGGCGCGCAATCAACCATCCCCACGCAGTGCCGAAGACGCTGAGCGCCAGCAAGACATTCCCCCACCCCGCAGCAGCGGCGTCCATCTCCGACCCCTTGACGAAAAACAGCATGGCTACCCAGGGATTGTGCCATCCGGGATGCGGCGGCCAGCCGGGCGAGGCGGTACGCAACTCGATTGCCCTGGCGGAGTACGGTCCGCGCGCAAAATCAAGCCAGTCGCCAAAGTACACCGCGTTGTAGACAAACCACGCTATCGGCGCGGCAATCACCACCACGCTGGCCAGCCAGAAGGCTCGCGATCGCAAACGGCCGCGGCGCAGCATCACAACTCCAATGCCCGTCCACGCCAGCAGCGCAAGAATCCAGCCGTCGTATCGAGTGAAAACGGCAGCCACCAGCACGGTAGCGATGCACAAAAGCAGGCGCTCGGTTTTTCGCTGATCGGTTTCAATGCTGCTACGCCACTCAACCAGCCAGACCACGATCCAAATCATCTCGCACAGAAACAGCGGCTCGGTCATGGCCGTGGTTTGCAGGTAGAGAAGATTTGGATTGGCGGCAAAGAAGGCCAANNGGCAACCACACAGAGCCTAGTTGCGTCAGCCCTGGCCGGTGCGAATCGAAGACCCTGCGCGCAATGTGGAGATGGGCCAGAGCGTCGCCGTAGTTAAGCATGGCCCCGTGCCGCCAACTCCACTCAATGGCCGCAAGCGAGCCCAGCGCGCAGCAGCCCAGTACCGCAAGATATTCCTTGCGCGGAATTGCCGCGCGCGCGATTGGACTCTCAGTCAAGATGCGTCAGCTCGCGGAAGACGACGAACCGGTCGTCGATCTCCTTGCGTGTGAGGGCTTGGATCCGCTCGGTCCCGAAGCGCTCCACGGCGAAGGAGCCCATCACGCTGCCGTAAAACATGGCGCGGCGGAATGCTGCCGGCGTGAGTTCGCTTTGCGACGCAAGGTAGCCGAAGAATCCGCCGGCGAAGCTGTCGCCCGCGCCCGTGGGGTCCACCACTTCCTCAAGCGGCAGCGCCGGCGCCCTGAAGATGTGTTCCGCGTATTCGCCTTCCGTGGAAAAGCTGTGGCTGCTGAAGAAAGCCGTGGCGCCGTACTCGCCATGCTTCACGATCAGCGTGCGCGGCCCCAGAGCCAGCACGGCACGAGCCGCCAGCACCAGGTTGTTGTTGCCGGCCAGCATGCGCGCCTCCGTGTCGTTGATCAGCAGAATATCCAGCCCCTTCAGCACTTCAAGTAATGCCGCGCGATGATCCTTGATCCAGTAGTTCATGGTGTCACCGGCCACAAGGCGCACATCCGGCATGGCCTCGCGCACGCGCCGCTGCAGCACCGGATCGATGTTGGCCAGAAACAAAAACTTCGAGTCGCGATAAGCTTCGGGTATCTTGGGCTCGAAACTCGCAAACACGTTCAATTCGGTGTTATGCGTCTTGGCTTCATTCAGGTTATCCAGATAGGAGCCTTCCCAGAAGAAGCTCTTGCCCGGAGCGCGCTCAATCCCGCGAATGTCGATGTTGCGCTTGTTGAAGACCGCCTCCTGCTCGGGGCCGAAGTCCTCGCCAACCACGGCGAT
>PMWR01000313.1:2763-5567 GCA_003166055.1 Acidobacteriaceae bacterium | reverse complement strand
GTACATCATGTAGGCGCCGTTTGTTGAGCAGGCCGCAGTGCTGCCCGCTCTGCCGGCCGTGGAACCGCCTGCGGACGAGCCACTGCCCTGGGCCTGGCCGACCATGGAATTGACCTGATTCAACGTGTTGGCAATGTTGGTCAGATTGTCGCCGTTGCCGCTGTTCTCGACGGCAGTGTTGGCCGCATTTGCGTCTTCTACGGTCTTGACGACAGCAACAACACCGCCGCCGTTTTCAACTGAATTCAAATCCGAGCTCAGGGTCATTCCGGAACTCGCGACAGTGGCCAAGGTGCTCAGGGCGCTGAAAAAGCCTCCGCCCTTTTTCTTTGGAGGATCCGCGGGCGCAGGGGGAGGTGGAGCTGTTGCCTGGGTGTTGGAGTTCTTTATGAGGCCTACCGCTTGCTGTGTCTGAGCCGTGACTTTTTGAAGTTGGGTTGCAATCTGAATGTTCTGCTGGGCAGTAACGTCCCCCAGCGCAGCGGCTTTCTGAAACCAGGAGATGGCCTGATTGAAATCCCGAGGCATGCCATCGCCGCCCAGGTACATGTTCCCAATGTTGTTGATGGCAATCGTATTGTTTTGCGCTGCCGACTTCTGAAACCAGGACATTGCTTGCGCATAATCCGTGGTCACGCCCGAACCGGTGCGATACATCGATCCAATGTTGAGTTCAGCCGTGGGGTTTCCTTGTGCTGCGCTTTTCTGAAGCCAGAGCATGGCCTGTGCGTAGTCGGGAGGCATGCCTTCACCGTTGAGATACATCGTCCCGAGGTTGTTCTCAGCGGTGGAGTCGCCCTGCTCTGCTGCTTTCCGGTACCAGGCCATCGCCTGTCCGTAATCCTTGTTCACCCCACTGCCATTTTCGTATGCGTTGCCGAGGAAATTCTCTGAGCCCATATCCCCTTGCGCCGCTGCCTTCTGGGCCAAAGCCATACCCTGCGCCGCGTCCTTAGCTACGCCCAGGCCACGAAAATACATTGAGGCAAGATAACTCTCCCCTTTCGCATATCCCTGGGCGGCGGCTTTCTGGTACCAGGAGACGGCCTGTGCGAAATCCTGTGTCACGCCCTTGCCGTCCTGAATCATGCCACCCAGGCTGACTTCAGCGTTTGGATAACCCATGGCCGCCGCTTTCTGATACCAGGACATGGCCTGCGAATAGTCCTGTGGCACTCCCTTGCCTTGACGGTAGATGTCGCCTAGCGCATCCTCGGCGTTGGGAAACCCTTGCGCGGCTGCTTTCTGATACCAGGAGATAGCCTGTGCGACATCCTTGGGCACTCCCAGACCACTTTCGTACAAAGTGCCGATGTTGAACTGGGACAGGGAATAACCTACTGCTGCTGCCTTTTGGTACCAGATCATGGCCTGTGCATAATCCCTGGACACCCCCAGACCACTCTGATAAGTGATGCCGATTCTGTTCTGTGCCAGGACGTTCCCCGCCGCCGCTGCCTTTTGGTACCAGGCAAGCGCCTGCGCGACATCCTTTTCGACCCCCCAGCCGTTTTCATAGAGGCTGCCGATTTCGTATTCAGCCCCATGATTCCCCAGCGCAACTGCTTTCTGATACCACGACATCGCTTGCGCGTAGTCCCTGGTCACCCCCCAGCCGTTCTGGTAGAACGATCCGATACTGACAGGGGCAGAGGAGTCTCCCAGGGCCGCAGCCTTTTGGTACCAGGTCAGGGCCTGGGGAAGGTCAGGAGGCACGCCCCAGCCACTTCGATAGATTTGGGCGATCATGATATCGGCCGTAGGATAGTCTTTCGCCGCTGCCCTCTGATACAGGACCATTGCTTGCGCGTAATCCCTGGGCACACCATTTCCGCGGAGGTACATATCGCCAAGATTGGCGTTCGCTTGAGGGAATCCCTGTGCGGCAGCCTTCTGAAACCATTCCATCGCTTGCGCCGTATCCTTGGTTACGCTCATGCCATACAAATAACAAAGTCCGACACCGTTTTGGCCTTCGGGCCTGCCCATCTGCTCTAAAGTCGAAAACAATTTGAAAGACTCTGCATATTGCTTCCTGTTCATCAGGTCTTTGGCCTGCTGGTAGAGAGCGTCTATCTCTTTCTCCTTGGCCGTAGCTGGCGTCTTGGACGAGGTTGCTGCGGTGGTTTTAGCGGCGGGCGTCGAAGCCGGAGTGGCTGGACTGGCGGGAGCAGCCTGGGCATCCAATATAGCCATTGCCGTTTTGGCGTCGGAGGATCCGTGGCCTGCCGCTTTCTGCAGCCAGGAGCGCGCTTGAGCCGTATCTTTGGGAACGCCCTGGCCGTACAAATTCATCAGGCCGAGGTTATATTCCGCAACTGCGCTGCCCATCTGGGCAGACGCGGTGTAGAGCTTGATTGCATCGGTGTAGTTCCTTTTGAGGTATAAGGCATGAGCCTGGTTGTTGAGAGTGTCGGCGGCCTGCTGGACAGGGTTGGGCGCCGAAGCTTGCGCGGCGGCCATGGATGCGCCCATAAATACAAGGCAGATGAAGGTGACTGCGCGGGAATGACGCACCAATGGACCTCCAGCGTTTGAACACTCGGAACCGGGGCTCGTCGCGGGGNNGCCGCGTCTTTCGCGAAATAGGTCACGATGAATCCCGCGCCGGCGCGGCGGATGCCTAACAGCGATTCGAGAATGGCGCGGTCGCGGTCCAGCCAGCCTTTCTCAAACGCAGCTTGCAGCATGGAGTACTCGCCGGAGACCTGGTACGCGCCGATCGGCACATCCACACGCTCGCGGGCAGCGCGGATGACGTCGAGGTAGGGCATGGCCGGTTTCATCAGGATCATGTCCGCGCC
>PMWR01000313.1:0-2745 GCA_003166055.1 Acidobacteriaceae bacterium | reverse complement strand
CAGAGGCAGACGTCGGCGATGAGGACGAGCTTCTTCGAGGCGGCAGACGCCTTGATGGCGCGCAGACCCCGCTGGACGATGCCGTTTTCATCGTATGCGCCGGTAGCCTGTTCGTCCTTGGTCTCAGGCAGGCCAAAGAGCAGCAGGCCGCCAACACCCAGGCTGGCCGCTGCTTCGGCTTCGCGCACGGCTTCGTCGACGGAGACGTTAAAGACGCCGGGCATGGAGCCGATGGCGCGGCGAACGCCTTCGCCGGGACAGAGAAAGAGCGGGTAGATCAGGTCGCCGGGTGAGAGGTTGGTTTCACGGACCAGGGCCCGTAGCGATTCGCTGTGCCGGAGGCGGCGCATCCGTGTTTGAGGGAAACTCATGCTGACGATTGTAATTGAACGGCGAAAGAGGCTCTGTGCCGAATCTCACTCGGGTTAGTTACGATTCGGGAGGCGGCTCGGCGGCAAATGATTCCCGCTAGCATCTCAATGATCATGAATTCTCAAGAGACCAGGCCGGCGGATAGAGTCGAGCGCGGCGCCGGCGCTTTGGCACACCAGCACGACAAGACGGGACGCAAAGATTACACTTACTCGAAATGACTATCGGCTTTCAAATCTTGAAAGGTAACGGTTAGGCACTTGCAAAATCGGGAGATTGTCGATGCCAGGGGAAATGGGAGTGCTTCCGCCCACGCAGGCTTGACTCGAGCACTGCAGCGAGCCTTCAGCTTCCCCACGATGCTGGGCGGACTTTTAATCGTGTTTTCGGTGCTGACGGTGAGGTCGCGTTTCGACGACCTGGATATGTGGTGGCACTTGAAAACAGGCGAGATCATATGGAAGACGCACACGATTCCGCTTGCCGATACCTTTTCTTACACGACTCACAATCACGCCTTGATACCACAGGAATGGCTCGCGGAAGTGACCATTTATGGCGCCTATAAGTGGGGCGCATTTCCGGGATTGATGACCTGGTTGTGCCTGTTCACCGCGCTACTGCTGATCGCCGGCTATGTATTCTGTTCGCTGTATTGCGGAAACAGCAAGGTGGCTTTTGTTGGGGCACTGGTCATCTGGTGGTTCTCGACCGCAGGACTGGCGATACGGCCGCAGATGATCGGCTACTTATTGATGGTCGTGGAGATGGCCATGATTCACCTCGGCCGCACTCGCGATTCCCGCTGGTTTTTCGGACTGCCGATCTTGTTCGCGATCTGGATAAACTGTCATGCGTCGTTCATTCTCGGAATGGTAGTGGCGGGGATTTATCTCTTTAGTTCTTTTTTCTGTTTCCAGTCAGGCTCGCTTGAGGCGCGGCGCTGGGACACGCAATGCCGTCGGAGGTTGGCGCTGTCGTTGGCCCTTTCTGCCGGAGCAGTGTTCTTAAACCCTGCCGGCATCAGGCAGGTGTGGTATCCCTTCGACTCGATACTCAATATGACGACCCTGCTCCGGAGTGTGGACGAATGGAAGCCCGCACAGATGACAGACGGGCGAGGAATAGCGCTGATGGCTGTTCTTCTTTGCAGTTTCGTGTTGGTGATGACGCGGCGATCGGAGCTGTTCTGGGATGAGTTTCTTTTGCTGACACTGGCAACATGGATGGCGGTGAGCCACGTGCGCATGATGGTGTTCTTCGGAATACTGGCCGCGCCGATCCTGTCCCGGCAACTGTCGACATTGTGGGATGGTTATGACGCAGCCAAGGATCGCATTTGGCCGAATGCGGCGATGTTGGGGATTTCGGCTCTGGTGGTGATTCTCGCCTTTCCGAGCTACCGGTATCTAGAGCAACAAGTCGAGGACAGGAGTCCGGTCAAGGCGGTGCAATTCATCAAGAGCAGTCATCTTCAGGGGCCGATGTTGAACGATTATGGGGTTGGGGGTTACCTGATCTGGGCAGCGCCGGAGCAGCCCGTATTCATTGACAGCCGAACCGATCTGTATGAATGGGCCGGAGTGTTGGACGAGTATATGAGTTGGGCCACGCTCGAGAGCGACCCTCGAGCTCTTCTTCAGAAATACGGAGTCAATTACTGCCTATTGGCCAGCTATTCTCCAATGGTTAAAGTGCTGCTCCTGCTGCATGAATGGAAGATCGTTTACACAGACAAGAACTTTGTCATTCTTGTTCACACTGCGCCGGTTGCGCCGGCGGTTTCAAGCGCGAGCGACGGAGCACCGATTCAGCCAACCGCAAAGTAACTCCACCGGGCGTGGGGCGCCCGCCGATCTGGAGCTGCGGCCGGATCATAACCGCGGCCGAATCATAATTGCTCGTAGAGCGTCGTGTTGCGGTAGCCGAGCAGCAGGACCAGGGTCCAGATGCCGATCGCGGTGCCGAACGGAATCTTCAGCATGCAGAAGATAGCGGCCACGATGGCCAGTACGCGGCCCCACCTGGAGCGTTCCATCAGCGCCCATCCGGCGGCAAAGGCCAGTGCTGTGCGGAAAAGGACCGCTATCCAGATCAAGTGGAAGAAGGCAGGCCCAAACCATTCGGGACCGGGTCCGTGCGGCCAGGGCCCATTATCCCAGTTGCCGAAGTGATGGGAGAAAAATGCCTTGGCGATGGTCAGGCCGAGGACCCCTGTCAGCAAACTGAAGGCTCCATAGACGAACCAGAAGATGCTGAGCATCCTGATCTTGCCGGCGTAGTTTTCCAGTTCGAATTGCAGGCCCGGGACCGGGGGAACCACGGCCGCGGCCGGACGACCGCATTGGGGGCAGAAGGGCTGCCCTGGCGCTA
>PMWR01000243.1 GCA_003166055.1 Acidobacteriaceae bacterium | reverse complement strand
TGTGAAGTCGTGCCCTTTCGCACCTCTACGTCAAAGTGGAGCTTTTCCGCAGCCTGTGAGGTCGTGCCCTTTGGCACATCTACGTCAATGTGGAGTTTATCTGCAGCCTGTGAAGTCCTGCTCTTTCGCACAGGCACCTAATGAGTGCCGATGTCGCTCCTATACAAAACAAGGCCCGCTTCTCGATGAGAAGCGGGCCGGTTGGTTTGGAGTTAGTGAAGTGAGTTATGCCTTGGCGGTGGTCAGGGCGCCGAGGTCGGCGGCTAGCTTTTCGGTGCTGAAGGCTTCGAGGATGTCGCCTTCCTTGATGTCGCTGAAGTTGCCCAGGCCGATGCCGCACTCCATGCCGTTGGAGACCTCGCGGACATCGTCCTTGACGCGCTTGAGGGAGCCGATTTTGCCTTTGAAGACCTGCTCTTCGCCGCGCATGAGCTTGACCTCGGAGTCGCGGCGGATGACGCCGTCCTGGACACGGCAGCCGGCGATGGTGCCGACNNTTGCGCTCGGGGCGCACGTTGAAGCCGATGATGATGGCGTTCGAGGCCGTGGCCAGCAGGACATCCGATTCAGTGATGGAACCGACGCCGGAGTGGATGACCTTGACGCGCACCTTCTCAGTGGACAAGCGGACGAGCGAGTCGGCCAGCACTTCGACGGAGCCGGTGACGTCGCCTTTGATGATGAGGGCGAGGTCTTTGACGCCAGCGGTGCGGATCTGCTCGGCAAGACCTTCGAGAGACACGCGGGAGCTCTTGGCGAGCTGTGCTTCGCGCTCCTTCATCTTGCGGTATTGCGCGATGCCCTTGGCCTTGTCGCGATCGGCTACGACGAGGAATGTGTCGCCGGAGTCGGGCATGGCTTCGAGGCCCAGGACTTCAACAGGGGTGGACGGGCCGGCTTCTTCGAGGGCGCGTCCGCGGTCGTCGAACATGGCGCGNNCGGACTTTGCCGAAGGTGTTGCCTACGATGTAGCTGTCATTGAGACGGAGAGTTCCATCCTGAACGAGGACGGTGGCCACAGCGCCGCGACCGCGATCAAGCTTGGCCTCAATGACGGAGCCAACGGCCTTGCGGCCGGGTGTGGCCTTGGGCGCGCGGATGTCGGAAACCAGGCAGATCATTTCGAGAAGCAGGTCGAGGTTGATGCGCTTCTTCGCCGAGACTTCAACGAATACGGTACCTTGATCGCCGGCGCCGGCCCACTCCTCAGGAATGAGGCCGCGGTCGGCGAGTTGCTTCTTGACGCGTTCGGGGTTGGCTTCAGGCTTGTCGATCTTGTTAACGGCCACGATGATGGGCACGTTGGCGGCCTTGGCGTGGTCGATGGCCTCGAGGGTCTGGGGCATGACGCCGTCGTCCGCTGCTACTACGATAACCACGATGTCAGTGACCTTGGCGCCGCGAGCACGCATGCGGGTGAAGGCTTCGTGGCCCGGGGTGTCGAGNNGTGGCGGCTGCGCCGAACTTGGCCGATACATCCTTGACCATCTCGGCGTCGAGGGACTGGTTGACGGTGACGAAGATGCCGCTCATGAGCAGCGTGGCGATGAGGTCCTTGGCGCGAACGTCGAGCTTCTCGGCCAGGTCCTTGACGCTGATGCCCTCAGTGACGGTGATTTCGCGGGTGATGGGCAGGGGCTCGCCGCCGTATTGCACGCCGCCGTAACGTGGCGGCGGGACAAAGCCCTTCATCGGGCCTTCCTTGGTCTTGGGGTACTGCGGGCGTCCGCCGCGTCCTCTGGAGGGAGCGCGTTGCGGACGGGGAGCTTCACCAGTAGGCGGTGCTCCGCCGGGTCCGGGACGCGGACCGCCAAAGCCGGGACGGGGAGGTCCGCCAAAACCGGGGCGTGCGCCAAAGCCGGGACGAGCGCCGGGCGCGCCTGGGCCACCGGGGCCAGCATAGCCTCCGGGGGTGGTGCGTGTGGGGTGTTTGGGGCGCGGTCCGCCGGGGAACTGGCCGGGCGCGGAGGGAGGTCCGCCGGTGGTGCGCTGCGGATAGCTGCCGGGACCGCTTCCGGGGCCGCCTGCGGGGCGGCGGTCGAAGATGGGCCGTCCGCGCTGAATGCCGGCGCCGGCGGCCTGGTTGCCGGTGCCCGCTACGGGAGCGGTTGGAACGACGATGGGCGCCTTGTAAACAGGGCGCGGACCGGTCTGGGGCATGACCACGCGGCGCGCGGGGAGCGCTGCAGTGGGGGACGCGGTATGCGTGTGGCCCTGGGTGCGATGCGCCGGGACTTCGGCTGTTTCGGCGGTCAAAGTTTCGGGCTCAATGGTGAGGGTTGGCGTGGCGATCTCCGGTAGGGCGGTGGGAGCTTCAAGGACGGGCGCAGCGGCAACCGCGGCGGGCTCGGCCACAACTGCGGCGGGCGCAGCCGGGGCAGCGACCACCGGAGCGGGGACGACGGGAACGTGGGCCGGTTGCGCTGGCTCGGAGGGCGCGACAGGAGCCGCGGGGCGCTTGACGACTACGGGCTGCTCAGTGGGGCGATGCTGGTCTTCGCGGGACGTGGGCACCACGGGCGGCTTGACCACCACGGCGATGGGCGGCGCGACAACAACTGCCGGACGCGACGCGGCAACCGCTCCTGCGGGGGCCTTGGCGACCACGGGACCTGCCGGTGGACGGGAAGCGATGGCGGGCGGAGCCGGGGGCGCGACAACAATGGGCGGCGCGGAACGCGGCTGCGGGACGATCTTGCGCGGTTCCGGACGAGCGGGCGCTGCGGGTGGCGCTGCCGCGACTACAGGAGCCGGTGGCTTGACTGCGACGGGCGGAGGTGTTTGCGGGCGCACGGGAGGGTGAGGCAAATGAGATTGCCGTGCTTCCTGTTCCTCTTTTTGCTTGTTGGCCAGGATGGCCTTCATCACGTCGCCGGGCTTGGAGATGTGAGAGAGATCGATTTTCGGGGTGATGGCCTGCGGGGCGCGCGAAGTCGAGGCAGTCGCGTGAGGGCGCGATCCGCGGTCCAAATGCACGCGAACCTTCTCCGCCTCGTAGTCTTCAAGGGAACTGGAGTGGGTCTTGCCGGTGGCCAGGCCGAGCTCCGCCAATATGTCAAGAATCTGCCGGCTCTTGACTTCCATCTCGCGTGCGAGATCGTTGATACGAACCTTACTCATCCGCCTCTTTTCGAAATTTGCTACCCAAAGCCTTTAGTCGCTCATAGCTACCTCATGGCATTGGCTGGTTTTCAACATCCTGTTGAGTGATTGGCCAGGGAGGACGCGCATGTTACGCGTCGTCCTCGCCGGCCGCCTGCTCCTGCTCGGTCTCGCTTGCATCCAGTTCCAGTCCCTCGTCTGCGGCTGGAACGTCTTCAATGGCTTCTTCAATTGCGGGGATGGACTCGGTTTCGGTCTCGTCCGCTTCAAAGTTTTCCGATTCCTTCAGGACGTCGGCTGCGTTTTCGGCTTCCGCTTCCGTAGTGGCTTCAACGGCCGGTGCGTTGGCGGTCTCGGCTTCGCCGGAGGCCTCGACCGCGTCTTCGACGGAGGCAGTTTCGCTCTCCGCGGCTTCAGCTTCGGCGTGTTCGGCGTCAATGGCTTCGCCTTCGGCGCTTTCGGGCACGTGGCCTTCTTCGCCCTCTTCAAAGTGGCCGAAGTAGTGGCGGACGGCAACGCTGATCTTCTCCAGCGTTTTCTCACCGATGCCAGGAATTTCTTCGAGCTGCTCGGGCGTCATGTCGGCCAGTGCTTCGACGGTGGTAATGCCGGCGGTGACCAGCTTCTGGATGATGGTCTCACCGAGTTCGGAAACCTGCTCGATAGGTGTGGAGGGACCGCCGGTGAGAGCCTGCATCTGCTGCTCGACTTCCTGGCGCTTTTCCTCTTCGCTCTTGATGTCGATCTTCCAGCCCAGCAGCTTCGCTGCCAGGCGAACGTTCTGGCCCTTCTTGCCGATGGCCAGGGAGAGCTGCGTATCGTCGACGATGACTTCGAGCTGCTTGTCGGTGAGGTCGGAGATGGAGACACGGCTGACCTTGGCCGGCTGCAGAGCTTTCTCGGCGAAGGTGGTGATTTCGTCTGAGAATTCGATGATGTCGATTTTTTCGCCGCGAAGTTCGCGGATGATGGACTGTACGCGCATACCCTTCATGCCGACGCAGGCGCCGACGGGGTCAACGTCCTTGTCGCGGGACTGGACGGCAATTTTGGTGCGCTCGCCGGCTTCGCGGGCAATGGCGCGGATGACGACGGTGTTGTCGTAGATCTCAGGGACTTCGGACTGGAAGAGATTTGAGACCAGTTCCGGTGCGGCGCGGGAGACGACAACCTGCGGGCCCTTGGCGGCGCGGTCCACCTTGAGAAGGACGACACGGACGCGTTCGCCGATGGAGAACTGCTCGAGGCGCGACTGCTCGCGACGGGGGCAGCGGGCTTCCGCCTTGCCGAGGTCGTAGATCACGTCCTGGCCCTCGATGCGCTTGACGGTGGCGTTGAGGACTTCCTTTTCGCGGTGCGCGTATTCCTGGAAGATGGTGTCGCGCTCGGCTTCACGGACCTTCTGGAAGATGACCTGCTTGGCGAGCTGCGCGGCGATGCGGCCGAGGGGACTGGTGTCGCGGTACATGCGGATCTCGCTGCCGACTTCAACGCCGGGGGCCAGCGCATTGGCCTCTTCGAGGGTGATCTGGTTGAGGGGGTCCTCGACCTGCTCGGCGTCGGCGACGACAGTCTTATAGATGTAGGCCGTGATTTCGCCGGTCTCTTTGTTGAGCTCTCCGCGCATGTTTTCCTGGGTTTTGTAAAACTTGCGCGTGGCCAGGGCGATGGCTTCCTCGACGGCGCCAACAACGATGCCGGGTTCAATGCCCTTTTCGCGGCTCAGGAGCTCGATGCTTTGATACAAAACGCTGGTGGCCATACTCTGCTTGCTCTCTTGGTGCTTCTGCGGCGGGGCTGGGTGGCCAGGCCGGTTGGTTGATAGGTTGGAGGAATGCGAATCGGGCACCCCTCAGGGGCTAAAGCCCCAGTCATTTTCTGTTGCATTCGGCACGACTGAAGTCGTGCCCTTTCGCACAAGGACGCCGGCTTGAGCGGCTTATCCCGGCGCCGTTAAACTCTTCAGATTTCTGGTACGAGTTGCGCTTTTTCGATGTTGCCTAGCGCAATCTCTACCGTGCTGACGCCGGTCTTCCGGCTCTTGCTGTTCTGCTTGACCGCGTTGAGGTCAAGGGTTACTGTTCCTTCGATGCCCGCTCCGGCTATGAGGCGGCCTTGCCAGTGCCGGTTGTTGCGAATCGGCTCAAAGGTCTGGATCTTGACCAAGCTACCCATGAACCGCTGAAACTCTTCCGCCCTGGACAGTTTCCGGTCCAGACCGGGTGAACTTGCTTCGAGCGTGTACTCCGCGCCCGGCATGAGGTCTTCGACATCCAGCAAAACGCCAAAATCCCGGCTGAAAGCGGCGCAATCCTCATGTGTGATGCCGGAAAGCTGGTCTACGCTCAGCGTTCCCTCAATCAGGCGTTCGGGAAGATCTTCCGCGCCGGCCGCAATCTGCGCTTTGAGCCGCGCCCGGCCTTCGGCGTTTTTCTCCAGAAAAATGCGGAGGGTGCGCTCTTTTGCGGGGCCGATGAACTCGAGATCCACCATGTCCAGCCCGTGCGAGGCGGCCACTCTCGCTGCCGCCGACCGAATTTCGTCCAGCTTGACTGCCATGTTCCCTATGCTGCCTAAAAGCAGCTTGTTTGCGGGGATTTTGCCCCAAGAATTGGCCCAAATAAAAAGTGGG
>PMWR01000611.1 GCA_003166055.1 Acidobacteriaceae bacterium | reverse complement strand
GTCAGCGCGAATCCCCAGGTCACGTGGACGGTGAGCTGCGGCGCAAGCGCGTGCGGCACCTTCAGTCCCTCGAAAACGACAAGCGATGAGGCTACAACCTACACCGCGCCCTCCACGATTCCTCCCGGCAACACCGTGACAGTCACCGCGACCTCGGTCACCGACACCACCAAATCGGCTTCGCAAAGCATCGTGATTACCTCGCTCGCTGCCACGCTGGCGAACGGCACCTATGTTTTCCAGATCGCCGGGCCGGGAGGCAGCTTTGTCACGGGGGTTCTGGTGGCGCAAAACGGCGCCATCACGGGCGGCGAGCAGGATTCGGTAAGCGACGATAATGGCTCGTCCTACTTCCAACAATTCAACTCCGGAAGTTATGGCACGACGCCCGACGGAAACCTGGAGATCAGCATCGAGCTTGCGTCGGATGACCCGGCCGATACCGAGACGCTGAGCGGCACATTGGCGTCGGGGGAAAAGGGAATCATTTCCGGCATCGACGGCGCGATCGGTAACGGCACGCTGGAACTGCAGACGTCGACAGCCGCGCCTTCGGGCGGCTACGCTTTTGCGCTCGATCCAGCGGACTTCTACGATGGGTCGCCGTGGGTCAACGGCATTGTGAACGTGGACAGCGCCGGCGGCATCTCAGGGAACGGCAGCATTCTCGATTTGAGTTACGAGGGGGCATCTTCCGGTGGATCACAGAATCTAAGCGCCAGCAATGTCTCTGCTCCCGACGCCTTCGGCCGCGTCGTGTTCCAGTTGAATCTTCCGGGCAACACCGTGATTCCGCTTCTCTTCGTAGCGGGGTACATGGTGGACGCGTCGCACATTCGGCTCCTCGACGTGGGCAACCCGATGAACAGCTATGTAGTGATCGGGGCGTTCGGG
Source organism: Acidobacteriaceae bacterium (assembly GCA_003166055.1). The sequence continues at coordinate 4,139 of PMWR01000611.1, read as the reverse complement.
GGAGTGGCGCTTGGCCAGGGTGCGCACACCGGCCAATTCACAGCCACATCGGTGGCGGGAACGAGCTACGTTTTCGGCGCCGAGGGCGAGGACACGCAAGGCACGCTGCAGCTTGGCGGGGTGTTGACGCTGGGCGCCGGTGGCAACGTGACGGGAATGCTTAGCTGGAACGACTTGTCCGCGAGCGCCCCAAAGGTTCCGGTCGCCGTCACCGGGAACTACACGGTCGATCCTACGGGAAGGATCGCAGTTACCGACCTCACCGATGGCTTGACTTTGAAATATTCATTGCATCTTTATCTGAACGGACAGGGAGGCGGACTTCTGCTCTCCGACGATCAAGACGATGTCTTCGCCGGGCAGGCATTTGAGCAGCAATCNNCCTGGGCGGGGAATCGCCTGATTTTGCGATCTCCGGCAGTTTCACTCCGTCGGCTAATGGCGTCTTTACGGGCTCGCTCAGCGGATTCGACTTGTTATCCGGCTCATCCGCGAACACCTTTACGCTCTATCTCGTCGACAACACGCAGGGAGTGGCTATCGAAACCGACCGCGCACAGTTGACACTTGCGCGTTTTGCGCTGGTGGAGTGACTTGGGGCTCACGGCGACGCACGCATTGCCTGCACGAGGCGATTCGTTGAGTTATTGGAACTTGAGTTAATTGACAGCGACCAGGGAAGTATCTGACTACCCTTTCTCCGTTGAGCATTTCGCAGCCTAAGAAGTAGCGGCTGGTCGCTCAGTCCACTTCGACGCGCCAGAAATCCATGCCGCCGAACTTCAGCAACTGGGCTTTGCCTTCGAATATGTGGAGGAACTCGGCCGTTTCCGGCATCCAGCTTTCGCCGCCGGGACGGAAAAGCGCGGCGCCGATGCGGGTGAGCGGCTCACCTTCAAGTACAAGTTGGCCCTTGAGCACGTAGACGAAAGCATCGCCGGCCCAGGGGCTGTCGCTGCGATAGCGGCCGGCGAAGGCATCGTAGTCCGCCGGAACGGGAAAGCTGCGCTGCCCGGCAAACGCCGCATTCACAAACCAATCCGAGCCATAGGTGACTTCGACTACGGGAGGTTGCGGCTTGGCTGTGTTTGGGGCGCCGGGGGCGGCCTGCTCAGCGGCGGCTTCCTTTCTGCCAAACATGAACGTGTGCGTGGCCCAGCTTTCAGGCACCGTGGATATGAAGCGGTCGCCGCCTGCGTGCTGCAGCGGGATGGATTGCGTAGCTTGGATTAATGAGATGCGCTTGCCTGTAGCGCTGAATACAAGCTCGTAGCCATCGGCTGACGTGAATGTACCGGCATAATCGGCGGCATTGTCCACGTTGAGCGGGTCGGCAAGCGCGGGCGGAGCAGGCAGCGGCTTGGACTCACGATCGGCGCGGAGCAGGCGCACCGCGTATTCGGTGATTGCGATGGGCCGGTAGCCCTGCATGGCGTTGATGGAGGCGAAGGCCGCCGCGCCTCCGTCCAGATCGACGTGAATCGAGGAAGCAAACGCAACCATGCCGCCGGTATGGCGCAGGATCTTGTGGCCATCCAGCGTGTCGACAGCGATGCCGTAGCCATAACTGGCGGTCGGGCTGAAGTCGTCGGCTTTGATGTACGGAGTGGAAAACAGGGTGAAGCTCTCGGTGGAGACGATGCGGCTGTTTGGTCCCTGGCCATGATTGAGCATCATGCGGATGTAACGGGCCATGTCGGCAGGCGTGGAGGCGATGCAGCCGGCCGTGTCGTCCATGACGATGTTGGGCGCGGGGGCCAGTTTGCCCTGACGCGCGTAAGCCTGGTCATCCCAGAAGGGCTCATAGCCGGTGGCCTGAAGGGCGCGCGAGGACGTGGTGATGACGCCCTTGGTCGCGGTCATCCCGAGCGGATCGAGGATGCGCGCCTGGACGCAATTGCGCCACGGCTTGCCATCGAGCTTGGCGGCGAGCAGGCCCAGGATGGCGAAGCCGGCGTTGCAATAGTGGAAGTGCTCGCCGGGCTTGAATCCCTGCACCAGGCGCGCCGATGGATCGCTCGAGAACAAGCTTAGGTTGTCCGGCAGCCCCGACGTGTGGGTGAGCAGATGATGGACGGTGATGGGGCCGAATTCGGTGTAGATGGGCAGGCCGGGCAGATAATCGAGGATGGGTTTCCGCAGGTCGAGCTTGCCCTCATCTCGCATTTGCAGCAGCACCAAGGCCACAAAGGATTTGGAAATCGATCCAATTTGGAAGAGATGGCCGGTCGAGACCGGGACATGCTGGTCGATGTTGGCGAAGCCGTAGCCAGCGGTGCGCAGTGTTTTGCCGGCATCGGTCAAGCCGAGCGTCATGCCTGGCGCGTTCATGGCCGGCATGTACGCGGCGATGTAGGCGTCGAGATGCTCTTCGAGCGCGCCAGAGGCTTTGGGCATGACCAGGTCGGCGCGCGCTTCGGCGTTCAGAAAGAGAGGCGCGCTGGTGACGGCGAGGGTGGCCAGGGAGCCGCGGGAAAGGAAGGAGCGTCGGGACAGGGAATCGATTGGCATAAGTTTGGGGAGAGTCTACCATGCGGCACGTTGGAGCCTCCTCCAAAAAGAACGGAACGACCCGAGGGCGGATGGTTGGCGTTTGTGGTTTCCCACCCATCAAGCAAAAAGACGCTTGATGGATGGGGCNNGCGGTGCAATAATGGAGCTAAACCGGACGAGTCGATTCCGGCAAGCGCTGACGCATGAACCTGCCCAACTCCATCACGATGAGCCGGATCGTCATGATCCCGCTGCTGCTTTGGATCCTGTCGCCGCACTACCCGTGGCAGGGCGCGAGCGGCGAGCAGGAACTGGCGGCGTCGGTGTTGTTTGTGCTGGCTTCGATTACCGACGGCCTGGACGGGTACCTGGCCCGCAAGCGCAGCCAGATCACGACCATGGGCATGCTGCTGGACCCCATTGCCGATAAGGTCATGGTGACGGCCGCGCTGATCGCGCTGGTGGCCTACAACCCCGATGTGGTCAAGGTGTGGATCGCCGTGGTCATCATCGGCAGGGAGTTCCTGGTCAGCGGCCTGCGCTCCATTGCTTCGTCGGAGGGATTCACAATCGAGGCCAGCGACCTGGGCAAGCTGAAGACGGTCATCCAGATTGTTTCGGTGGTTTCGGCCATCCTGGCGCATCACTGGTACCAGTGGGTGTTCGGCGTGGTCGTGATTCCGGTGAAATGGATCGCCATCACGGCCATCTACTTTACGGTGGTGGTTTCGGTGATTTCGGCGGTCGACTATTTTGTGGGATTCTGGAAGAAGATCGATCACGCCGCCAAGGATCGCCGCAAGTCGTTCATTCTTTCGCGGCGCAAGAGTGCAAGCGCGCCTTAGGAAGTAAATCCATCTTACGGATTTTTGCGGACCTCGAACGCGACGCCCTTTGGCTCGGCGGCCTTCTGCTCGGAGCGGAAAATGTCTACTGGGCGAATGGGCCAATTTCTGCCCTAAACTTGGTGCAAAGTGGGCCTTTTCCGCAATTTGGGTGCTTGTAACTCCTTTGTTTTGTTGGGGTGCGAAAAATCCTTTCGGCTAAGTGCTTTGTTTTCATAGAAACCGGGAGGGGGGGTAGGGGGGGGTAGAGGGATTCTGACTCCTAAGAAAGGCCCCAGTTGGTTTGCCGTTGTGGAGACCGAACGAAGATGATGCGTGAGTTTTTGCAGTAGCTTTGGCAAGTTAGCCCCCGCTTCGCGGGAATGGCAAGTTGGCGAGTTCGCTCGGCATTCGTCAGCGCAGATCTCCTGCCTCCGAGGATCGGTGAAACCTGTGCACAGCTCAGAAAATAGGACTTCGAGTTTTTGATTTCGCTTCACAATCCTGATTGTGCGCCTTCGGTTGATAATTATCGGCAAACCTCGACCATTTCTTTTCAGTGGTCAGGATGAGCTGCGGGAACTGCGTTGCCGCGCTGGTAGACCGGGTAGGGCGGCTTCTTGCAGGTGGGCGGGGGATTTTTCTCGAGATCGGTTAGCAGCAGCTGGACGGTTTTTTCGAGTTGCGGATCGTGGCCTTCGCGCACGGTTTTGGGATCCAGCTCCACTTCAACTTCTGGCGCGATACTTTCGTTCTCCACCTCCCATTTGTTGTGGGGGTCCAGAATCCGCGGCTTGGTGCGGTAACAGTGCCGCCGTCCAT
>PMWR01000296.1 GCA_003166055.1 Acidobacteriaceae bacterium | reverse complement strand
GGACGATTACCTGGCGACGTCCCCGATGGCGTCATTCTCCGAGCGCCATTCTCCTTCAATCACAAATGCTCCCCAGTAGTACGGAGATCGCCAGCGCGCCTGCTTGCGAATCCGCATTTGCGCTTCCCGGAGCGATGCAGCCGGCGACTCGTGCTTCTGAAGGATGCCCGTGTAAAACCACTTCATGAACTCGCTGGTCGCGTCATCGTCCACACGCCATAATGTCGCAACAACGCGTGGCGCGCCGGCATACATGAAGCCCCGCGTAAGGCCAACGATGCCCTCGCCCTTTATGTTCTTTCCCAAGGCAGTGTCACAGGCGCTCAATACGACCAGGTCCGCGGACAACTTCATGTCGTAAATATCCCTGAGACGGACGTACCCATCCTCGGGGCTTCCGTCTTGCGCGAAAAGTGAGAGGATTACTCCGGAAGATTGCGGGTGCTCGTCGTCAAACACACTGTGCGTGGCGAAATGCAGGTAGCGGTAATTGCCGATCTCGGGACTTAACGCCCGGTTGCGATTGGCGTCAAAACCCAACAGGATTTCGGCATCCTCGTTTTGAGCGACTTCACGAATGACCGCGGCTTCCTGGCGGCTTCCTGGTAATCTCGGAAAGCCCCGGTTTGCCTGCGGCAGCCCCTCGGCGGAACTCGTTGCTTGATCTGGATTCATCGCAGAGACCCTCATGGTCTTCTTCTGGGTAGCTGGGTCGATTCTCGGATCGTCCCTTTCAAACACCGGGTCGGCAAATACCACCACCTCTTTTGACGGCGCACCATTCAAATTCCGCCGGCTGCGCAGGACTGAAAGAGCCGTCATCGAGGGAAGATTGGTCACCTCGTACCGGTCGGCGATCCGTTGCATTTCCCCTGAAGAATCGCGGTCTCCTGGATCTGCGATCAAGACACCGAAAGGCAGATATTGCAGGGCTCCATCGGCTACCACGACGATGCGTTTGTATCGATTCAGATCGGGAACGGGGGAAAGCAGCATGTGGCCGAGGTCTATTGCGAGGCGCTCTTCGTTCGCAGCGCGCCCCGCGGGCCGGCCTTGGTGGCGGGCTCCCTGGAACGAACCAATTGGAGACACAACCGCTTGCCGAAATCTTCGAACCGCGGGTTCAATCTCCGCATCCGGCGGCAGCACGTAGCTGGAGAATCCGTTTTTGCCGATTGCCCAGAGGTAGCTATGACTCGTGCCAAGAGAATACTCGAGCACAATTTCCTCGTCCCCAATCAACGACTGAACCTTGTCGACGCCGAGTGGTTCCACCTGCATCTGAAAGTATTCCGGCTCTTTTGTTTGCAACAACGACTGGAGTTGCGCAGCCCTATCATTCAAATCAGAAATCTCAGAGGCAACTTTGCGCGTAGCTTCCGTGCCGCTCGATGACGCCAGCAGCCTGCTCTCTTCTTTTGTCTTCTCCGCAAGGAGGCGGCGCACGGACGAATCCTCCCGGATCAGGTCCTGGCTGTCACCCTCTTCAACCTGCGCCTCATGGAGGAGTTCAACGAAAGATCTTGCGATGCTCTGCTCGGCGATCTGAAAAGCGTGACGAGACCTGCCGGCGTCAGCCTTCTCAGATGAAAGCTGCATCAGCACATCGATGTACAGCGTGTAGATCGAATGAAACGAGGCGAACCACAGAATCCGCGTGTCATCCGCGCTGACCTTGGTCCTCAGGGACTCAACGAGGGAGGCTGACTTCTCTATCTCGGGCAGAGCCGAATCGAGCTGCCCTTCGGCCGTTTCCAGGCGCGCAATGCGATACCGGGCGTCGGCCTCAGCCCGCGCGATGCCCAGCGACTGGCTTAGGGCAGCGGCCTCTCGATACGTTTCCAACGCCTCCGGCGCCCGCCCAAGACTTTCGAGCGCACGTGCAACTTCAATCTGGGCTTTGGCCCGCTCAGCGGAGCCGGGACCGACCAGTTTCGGGTCCACGGCCTGCGTGAAGTACTTCAGAGCCAGACTCACTCTCCCGGCAGACATGTATGCGTCGCCAGTGTCTCTCAGGGACTGCGAAACGATCAGACCGTCGCGCAGACTCGACGCCAGTTGGCGCTCGCTCTTGCTGTATTGCAGTGCCTGCGCAGCGTTGCCCGCGGCGATCGATGCGCGGCACAGATCGCTCTGAATCGCCGCGGAAACCAGAGGATGTTCGGTGTGTTGTGCAAGGAGAGAAGCTCTTTTGTAGATGCGATAGCTATTTGGATCTCCAACGTTCTCGAGATAATAGCCGAAGTCGTCGAGGACGATTGCCTCCAGGTCCACACTCCCCATCGTCGCGAGGAGATCCAACGCAGCATTGTAGCTATCGCGGGCTTGCTCCAGTTCGTCAATACGAAGGTAGTGATTGCCAAGATCGGCGAGAGCTCTAGCCTGGGCAAAACGATCATCGAGGGAACGCGAGATCCTTAAAGCGCGGGTGAGTTGATCGAAAGCCAAAGCATACGCCGAGTTCGACGAGTTCACGTAGCTCGAATAAGTAAGCGTGAAAGCCTCGGCTCGCCGATCGGGAGTCTTTGCCCAAATTGACATGGCCTGATCCAAATACGATTGGGCCAGCGGGTTGTTGTTCGAAAACAATTCCACGCCACCCATCACCGACAGCGCACGTCCCCGGCCATCCTGATAGGAATTCGACAGGCTCAGGCTATTCGCGGATTCCGCATCCTTCTTTGCCTCTTCGATATCGTCAAAGGTCAGCGCGAGAGCGGCCATGGAGTTGAGGATATCGATCCTGCGATCAACACGGGGTCCATTGGAAACCAGATTCAGGGCCGCCTGATACGACGCCAATGCTGCCTTGAATTGGCCACGAATCGCATGAACGCCCCCCTGTCGGACAAGAGCGCTGGATGCTTCCTCCACATCGCCGGCACGACGCCACGCATTCTCCGCTTCTCTATATCGTGCAAGAGCCTGGTCAAAGCTCGACTCGGTCCATTGCGAGGAAAGCTGGTCACCGGCCTCAAGAGCGGCGCTGGCGGACAGTTCAGTGGACAGGCGAGGGCTCAGGGGGGCGAGTTCTTCGAGGCAAATGGAGAATTGCCGCGCGCGGCCGTCAATCTGCTCGGGGATCGCAGTGACCGAATATGTTCCCGCGAGAGTTGTCGCGGCCACGATGGATGTGAGCCCGGAGAGTGGAGTCGAGCGTTCAAGGAGCGTGACGCCATCGGGCCGGACCACCGTAACCCGAAGCCTCATGTCGTGCTGCTCCAGGCCAAGGCGAAAAACCGCGTCGCGGTCCGCTGCGAACCAATAATGGATCGGGGTACCGGTGCTTACAGTTTCGGAGATGGAATGAGCAGGGTGAAGCTCAACCGCGGCACGTGGCGAATCGGCAGCAGAGGCTGCGCAGGCGCGCGAAGGAACGAACACACCGAGAAGAACAAGAGACAGCAGTGCCGCAAAGACGCAAAACGAGGGATATAGGCGCAATGGCCTGCCGGCCATGTCGTGATTGAGCGGCGTCATCTTGTGCGAATTATAGCGAAATCC
>PMWR01000604.1 GCA_003166055.1 Acidobacteriaceae bacterium | reverse complement strand
CAATGGAATTGAATTTCCTAGCAGGTTCCCATTCAGCGACCAGAATGAACCAAGGGTGGGTGAAATACTCCTCAACTTGGGACTCGCTAACACCATGAGATTGAATCCGATAAACAATATGCCACATAGTCCCAGCCAAATCCTGATCACCATCAGCCAAATCCTACTCGGCATGACCACCGGGAGAAGAACAGCGACCCACGTCCCTCCCACAAGGCTCCGAACAAAATGAAAGCCTCCGATGGCCATTACGGGCGTGAGGATTCCCAAATAACGAAACCCAAGCAGATCCAATGCTACGTACGAGAGGCCGATTAGTCCGGCCAGCACGAGTCTTCGCCGTCCCCCGCCTCGAATGCTTCCGCCCGGCATGAGCAAACCGATCAAAAACACCAAGCTCCCCAGCAACATCGTCCCGTTGGCGATCTTGCTGAATGTGCTCATGCCCTTCCACTTCCAGTGCAGAACATGCTGAGCATACTCGTCGCCCTGATTAGCTGCCTTTTGGTACCAGCGAACGGCTTCCGCGTAGTCCTGCGGCACCCCACGGCCGTAGTAGTACATATTGCCGAGGTCGTATTCGGCAGGCGCGTAACGCTGGTCAGCGGCCTTGCGGAGCCAGCGCAGAGCTTCGTTGTAGTCCTGCGGCACTCCCGCGCCGTGCTCGTACATGAGGCCCAGGTCCTTTTCGCCTCGCGCATCGCCCAGATCCGCAGCTTTGCGGAACCAGCTCAGCGCCTCGGCGTAATCCTGCGGCACACCGCGGTCGTTGAGATACACGTAGCCGACACCGTCCTCACCCACTGCGTTACCTTGGTCCGCCGCTTTTCGGTACCACCGAAGAGCCTCGCCGTAATCCTGCGGCACCCCCAAACCGAGTGAATACATATACGCCAGCCTCGTTTCGGCTTTTGCATCTCCCCGGTCCGCACCTTCGCGGGAAGCTTTCGCGTCCTGCGCAAGTCTTTGCTCAGTGGTTTTAGTGGAGTAAACCTGCCAGGCGATCGCTGCCGCGCCGATCAGGACAGCGCACGCAACCGCCGTTGCCAACTTCCAGGTTGGAGTTTCAGGCCACAGGGCGGATTGTAACGCCGAATTTAAGACAAATGATGTGACACCTGATCGAAATGCTAGGCAGCCCACACCACTTAATCGCCAGTCTCGCAGTTCCGTGGTAATGTAGCTCAAGCGCTTCCCGGCTTCATTCTCGAACGTAACCTTGCAGTGCAAAACAGGCCTTGAGCCCCTGAAAGCGCGCAAAGACGCATATGCAGGGAGATCGATCTGCGATGGTGCTTATGGCAATCTTGAGATCCTTGTTGAAGCGTGTTCTCTTATTCGCTTCGGCCGCAATCCTCCCATTTTCGGTGACGGCCCCCGCACAGTCCCTCAACCCTCCCAGCACCGGCGTCCCCAGCACTTCCACCGCGATCGGTTCGAGCAGTTCCACCGCGAGCACCAGTTTGCCCGGCCTCGTCTGGCCCGGTTCCGATGGAGGCAATATTGTCGACTCCGCGGACCCGGCTCTTCCACTCCCTGACGCCCCGGACCCGGCAGCCTTCGGCGGCCGCGAGAAATACGACGTCACGCCCGCCGGCCAGGCCTACCAACGCCCCTTTTCGCGCATCGGCATCGGTGTGGACGTCAACACGCTGGGAATCGGGATCAAGTCCGCAATCGTCCTGAACCACGCATTCGACGCCCGCCTCATGGGAAACCTCTTCTTCCTGAACATCCACCGGTTCGAGATCGAGGGTTTCAACGCAACTGGAAACGTGCATATGGCATCGGCTGCTGCCTCGTTGGACTGGTATCCATTCTCAAGCGTCTGGCGAATCAGCCCTGGGCTCTTGTTCTACAACGCCAACCAGATTACCTTCACCACTCAAATTGCCTCCGGAACGAGCTTCTCGCTCAATGGACAGACCTTCTTTTCCGCCAACACCAATCCTGTCACCGGCGCAACGCCGCTGACCGGGACCGGCATTTTGGGACTCCATACCACGCGTCCAGCCGTGACACTCGCCGGCGGATTTGGCAAATTCATTCCCAGATCCAACCGCCATTGGTCGTTTCCATCGGAGTTTGGCGTTGCGTTTACCGGCGGACCTTCAGCGAACGTAACCTTCTCCGGTTGGGCCTGCCTTACCCCCCAACAGACCATTTGCAGCAACGTAGGCAACTCGACAAATCCGGTGGCAATTGTGTTCAACAATGCCTTGCAGGCCTCGCTCACGAAATGGAGATTCGACCTGAACAAGGTCCAGGTCTACCCGCTCTTCTCCTACAGCGCGGTCTACAGCTTCAATATCCGCTAGGTCTAAGTGCAGTGAACAAGTGAAGAAGTGAACAAGTGAACTGCTTCACTCCTTCACTCGTTCACTCCTTCACTGCTTCTGTACAATTCCTCCATGCGCCACCCCATACTGATCCTCGCCCTCGCCGCCGCCCTGCTCACGCCCGCCATCCACGCACAGGAACCAATGGCCGCCGTCCCCGCCTGTCCCTCCACCGCCGCCCTCGACCAGCTCATCAAAGCCATCGACTCCGCCATCACCGGCCCGGCCAACAGGGACCGCACCTGCTTCCGCGCGCTCTTTCTTCCTGACGCTCGCCTGATCCCCATCCGCATCGCCGCCGACGGCACACCCTCCTCGCACGTCCTCACCGTTGAAGACTGGGTCAACGCCGTCGCCAAGCGCGGCTCCGCCATGTTCCATGAGCACCAGATCAATGTCCGCACCGAGTCCTGGGCCCACATCGCCCACCTCTGGAGCACATACGAAACCAAAATCGGCGACGACGACAAGCCTGCCGACCGCGGCATCAACAGCATCCAGGCCATCTACAACGGCAAGCAGTGGCACATCGTCGAAATCGTTTGGCAAGCCGAAGTCCCCACCGACCCCGTCCCCGCCAAATATCTTCCATGAGCGCCCCCCGTAAGGTTCGGAGATGAAGCGACAAGCGACCCGATTCCGCAAGCGAAGCCTTCCCTTATTCAATGAATTGAGCGGATAATGTACCTGAGGGAATTTCGCCATGACGATTCTGCTTGAACTCGACCCCGAAACCGAAGCCCGTTTGAGGGCCCAGGCCGACCGTCGCGGTATTGCTCCCGAACAATACGCGGGAGAGTTCCTGCGGGACAACTTACCGCTCTACGCGACTGGTACCGGCATCCTCACTCGGGAAGACCTCCGAGCCATGAGGGAGGAACTGACTCGCGGATCGGAGAACCTGCCTATCCTTCCTCCCGAGGCCACCGAACGCTCCAGTTTCTATGAGGATCGCTGGTAGATGGCCGGAGCGCGCTACCTGATCGACAGCAACATCCTGATCCGGTGGGTTCAAACTGGCGATCCCGGCTTTCCAGTTGCTGATGCTGCCCTTGAGCAACTGATGCTCTCCAACGCAGATCTCTGTTACACATCGCAAAACATCGGCGAGTTCTGGAACGCTCTAACCCGCCCCGCCGTTCGAAACGGGTATGGGTTGTCACCTGAGGAAGCGGACCGATCTGCCATTTCAGTAGAATCCCGTCTTCGATTTCTCCCCGACAGCGCCACGGTCCACCAGGAATGGCGCAGGCTCCTTGTGCTCTATCGCGTCTCGGGAGTCCAGGTGCATGACGCTCGGCTGGTGGCTGCCATGCATGTCCATAACGTCAACCGCATCCTCACCTTCAACACGAAAGACTTCGCACGCTTCACGGATATTGAAGCGATCCACCCAACCAATCTCGCCTAGTCAGGTCTTCGCCAAATGCCGGAACCCCTTGTCACCATCGAGCAAATCCGCGCCGCCGCCGCCCGCATCGCACCCATCGCCGTCAAAACCCCGCTCGTGCGCGCCCAGTTCCCCGGCCTCAGCGGCCACGGCCAGACCCGCGAAATCTACCTCAAAGCTGAATCCCTCCAGCCCATCGGCGCCTTTAAAATCCGTGGCGCGGCCAACAAAATTCTCCAGCTCACCCCTGAAGAAGTCTCCCGCGGCGTCATCACTTATTCCAGCGGCAACCACGGCCAGGCCACGGCCTACGTGGCCCGCGAAGTCGGCGCAAAAGCCGTCATCGTAATGCCCTCCAACGCGCCCGCCATCAAGCGCGCCGCCACCATCTCCTTTGGCGCCGAAATAGTCGATGTCGGCCTCGCCTCTTCAGAACGCCTCGCCAAATCCGACGAACTCGTCCGCAAGCATGGCTATGTCGTCATCCCGCCCTACGACGACGAGCAGATCATCGCCGGCCAGGGAACCTGCGGTCTCGAAATCGTCGAATCCCTGCCCAGCGTCGACCTCGTCCTCGTCCCCGTCTCTGGCGGCGGATTGCTCTCCGGCATCGCCGCCGCCGTCAAGCGGCTCAGCCCACAAACCAAGGTTTACGGCGTCGAGCCTGAACTGGCCGGCGACACNNCGCACCCTCGCCGACGGCCTCCGCACTCAATCCGTAGGCGAGCGCAACTTCGCCCACATTCAGGCATTCGTTGACGGCATCGTCACCGTGACCGAACCGGAAATCCGCGCCGCCATGCGCGCCATCGTCGCCGCCACGCGTCTCGTTCCCGAGCCCAGCGGCGCCGTCGCCGCGGCCGCCCTGCTCTTCCACGCCGACAAGCTCCCCGCCTACAAAACCGCAGTAGCCGTAGTAAGCGGCGGCAACGTCGANNCCAGATTGCTTTGGAACGGAATCATGCTTACCTTGTAGTAAGCCGAAGGCAGGTACTTCACCCCAAGGTTCCCCATCAGATGGTTCAGCGATCCCAGATCCAGGTTTGTGAATTCGAACCGAAGCTTGTCAATCACCGGATCTAAATCAGGCAGATTGTCACGCGTAAAGACCGGGTTCTGCTGAAAGAAAGCGATCACCCGCGAGATCATTGTGAGGCCTTCGATATAGTTCCGATCGGCAAAGTTGGCGTAGAACAGCACGAAGAGATCGACGTAAAGCGGCGGCGCAACCACGCCAACTCGTCCGGCTTCAACCGGCCCACTTTGCGGCAAGCCACTGATGCTCGTCTCCGACCGCATGTTCGCCAGCACCATAACGACCTTATCTCGCGTCTCAGGGAACTCCCGCCCGGCCTGGTCCATGATGTTCGACAAGATCACCCAATCATCTGGGCGTGGATCGATGTTTTGAAGCGTGTCATTTAACTGCTGCCGCACAATCTCCAGTGTCGTACGAAGAATCGCCATGGTCTGAATCCTCACTTCCCGTAACCCCTTTTGTCAAAACTCTCCACGCATCCCGCCCCCGATTCACGTATGGACCGGTCTCGAGTCCAACCCACTGAGGCTCATAAGTCTCAACTCCGCGAGCCACCCGGTGGCGTCCCAATGCTCTATCATTTTCCTGTGACAAATCCCCGAAATTCCGCGCGCAATACCCTGCTTTTCGTCCTAGCGCTTCTCTGCTTCGCTGTCCCCGCTTTCACCCAGAAAAAGCAGCCCAAACTCGAAAAGCCCATGGCCGGCCCCCGCGCCGTCGCCCTCCGCATCACCCCGCTCTACATCGCCCCCGACACCAGTTCGCAAAAGGTTGACCGCGTGCAAATCGGCCGCGAAATGGTGGTCGCCGAGAAAAACGGCCCCTGGATTCGCGTCTACGCTAATACCGACATCCAGGAAGAGACCCAGAAAGACGCCCCTGTCTTCGGCCACGACGACACCCCGCCCCCCATCTCCGGCTGGATGCAATCCAAAGGCGTCGTCGTTGAGAACACACCCAATGGCGACCAGATCCTCATGGGTGAAGCCGCCAACCAGGAGTCGCTTGCCTCCGATCCGCGCGGCCCCGCCAACGCCGCCCGCAGCGCCCGGCTTCTCTACCGTCGCCTCGTTGAAATGTTCCCAAATTCTCCCCTCGCCCCTGAAGCCGCCTGGCGAGCCGCCGACGATCTATGGCAAATCCAGAAAGCCGACGCCTCCAGCCGCCCTTCGGCCCATGAAAAAGAGGCCTACCTCCGCGACCAGATGGATGAAGACGAGCTTCACAAGGTGCTCAAGTTCTATCCCAACACCAGGTGGGCCGCCTTCGCCGCCTTTGAACTGATTGACAACAAGCTCTGCGGCGACTGGCAGGGCTCTCCCAAATGCCCCGAAAAGGAAGCCGAATACTACGAGAAATACGCCGCTGAATTTCCCGACGGCCCCCGCACCGCCCAGGCGCTTTACCAGGCCACCTACCGCATGGCCGTTCTCCACGACATGTTTGCCGCCGACGGCAGCGACAAGAAAGCCGAAGACGCCCGCAACCACGCCAAAGAGCTGGCCGCCCACCTCAAAGACAAGTTCCCTCAATCCGACTACACCTGGCGCGCCGGTACCCTGGTGTACAAATTGGAACAGGGTGTTCCCGTTTACGGCATCGACCAGGAATAGTGCCCGGTCTCCAATGTTCATTTGAGGAGGAGGCGGTCATCCTGAGCGAACGGGGCCCCGAACGCTTTTCAGTTCGGGGGTGGTGAGTCGAAGGATCTGCTTCTTTCCTTGACGCCCGCTAACTCGCAACGTGCGCGCAACGCACGCCCACCAGCTGACTCAATCCTGTATTCCGGAGGCTTCTTGAATCCCTATCTTCAGTCCGTCCTGCTCGGCATCGTAGAAGGCTTGACCGAATTCCTGCCCGTCAGCTCCACCGCCCACCTCCGCATCACTGAAGCGCTCATGCACATCCCGCTCGACGACGCCTACTGGAAGATGTACACCATCGTCATCCAGCTCGGCGCCATCGTGGCACTCTGTCTCCTGTTCCTCAGCCGCATCGTTGGCTTCATCCGCACCTTCCCCAAAGGCGAAAACGGCGACCGCACCTGGCTCACCCACCCCATCTCCCTCACCCTCATCGCCTTCGCCGTCACCTCGGCGCCGGCGCTCGCGCTGCACAAGTGGAGCGAGAAGAATCTCCAAAGCATCCAGGTCATGGCCCTCGCGCTGCTCATCGGCGGCATCGTCATGTGGGCCGTCGACGTCTGGTCTACGCGCTACGAGTCCACCACTCTCCATGTCGAGGAGATGGGACTCGGCCAGGCCATCTGGATCGGCCTCTGCCAGACCCTCTCGGCCATCTTCCCCGGCAC
>PMWR01000437.1 GCA_003166055.1 Acidobacteriaceae bacterium | reverse complement strand
TATCGATAACATGAATCGTCTCGTTGACGGGGATAAGAAGCGAGGGAACTGGAACACCGCTGTCGGTGACGTTAATGGTCTCACTAACCGGAATCAGGAGCGAGGGCGTGACGAGCGGGCTGTCGGCGATCTTAACGTTCTCACTGATTGGAATCAGAAGCGGAAGCGGAACGCCGTTGCCGCTTACGGCGAAGCTGACCTTCATGCTGGGTCCGCCGCCGGTAATCTGCTCATACCAACTGATAGTTCCGGTGTAGCTTGTGACTGCGGTTGGATTGAAGGTGACCTGGATCAGGCAAGTTGCTCCCGAGGCCAACGGGTTGCCGCAGTAGGTTGGCGCTGTCGGGGCGCCCAGCGATGCCGTGAACGCTGGATTGCTGGACGTGAACCCACTGGTGATGGCAACGGTACTTCCGTAGCCCACGGCATTGCTGCCCACGCTGGTGTTCGTCACGGTCACGGGCAGGGGCACACTGGTGGTGCCTGCCGTCTGAGCAGGGAACACAAACGGATTGGGTGTTGCCGCCACATAGATGCCGCTGGTGTAACCGGTCAGCGCAACTTGCTGCACCGTGCCCGGCGCGTTCAGCGAATTGCTGGTGATGGCGACCGAGCCCGTCAGCGTACCCGCGTGGGGAACCGTGGATGTGACCAGGAATTGGCAGATGGTGCCCGGGGCCAACGTGAATCCGTTCGTCGTGCAGCCGTTCGAAGTTGCGGGTCCGACTGTGTATCCTGCGCCGCCATTGGGCACAATCGACGAGATGGTCAGCGGCTCGTTGCCGCCGTTGTAGAGCGTAACGGTGTAGGGGTTGCTGACTACCCCATTGTTCGAGCCAAAGTTGACGGCCCCCTGGAAGCGGTCGATGATGTTGAGCGTTGAACCATTTTCCACATAGACGGTTCCGTCCGGGGCTAAAGAGGGGGCGGCGCCATACCCGCCGATGCTCGTTATCGATGAGGCGTAATTGTTGGTGGCGGAGTACATCTCGATGCCGCCCTGGCCGGCATACAGCGTGTCCGCGGCATCGACTGCCAGGTTTGGGTTGGTACCGATGTACTGGTTCAGCAGGACCATGGATGTGCCCCATCCACCGCAGCCATTGCTGCTACCTGTGATGGCGCTGCTAATACCGACGTCGCTATAGGCGGCCATTTCACACCATACGGCGATGCCGAGGTTGGGGTCAGTGAAGAACATGTTCTCATACGGGTCCACCACCATCCCGTTGGGGCCATAGTTTCCGCTTAGGATGGGGTACTGCAGCGGCTGTCTCCCATACGCGGGATACGAAATGCCGTTTTTCTCCGTAGGCGCCGTTGGGGACATCACAGCACCTTGAGGCTCATATGTCTGAAGGAGAAGTCCTTTAGTGTATAGGATATTTTGACCATCGTATTCCTGGGTTTCACCACCTCCGTCCGCGTCGTAGTAAGTCCCCAGGTTTCCGGTTGTGACAGTTGCCGGGCTATCAAAGCAAACGGTGGTCGCCAGGATTTGAGGGTTCTGGTTGAGGAGACCGGGAGCTGTGTAACACAAGGTGATGGCGTTGTAGCCACCGTACTCCCAGCCACCGTAGTTGTTGGGGTAAGGTCCTGGTTCGAAGAGATCTCCGGCGCCGTCGGCGGAGAGGCTGCCAGTGCTGGGGACTGAGCTGGCCAGCAGGGTATAAACGCCGTCTTCCTTCACCGTGTAGAAATCGTTGTTGGCGTAGACGTAGTAGGTGCCGGCTTCGTCGGTGGTGGCGCCGTAAAGGTGGCCCGGCAGGGTCACGCTGGTGGGCACGCCGGGCTGGATCATCAACTGGGGCGCCTGCCCAATGCCATACAGAAACACCCCGGCGAGGTGTGCCCCGCCGTCATCAAGGATATACATCGCGTCCCGGTGGCCGCCGGGATACTGCGGAGCAAACGTGACAGTCACCGAGCAGGTCTGAACATAGGGGACGGGCGTAAGCGGATTGTTGTTGGTGGGGACGATGGTCTGCGTGCAACTGACCGGTCCTGCACTGTAGCTGATGCCGTATTGCAGGCTGACCGTGGGCACGTACGAGGCAGAGGTCGAGTTGGTGACGAAGTCCACCTGCTGCTGCACCGCAGTGCCATTTATCGGCGAGGTGCCCAAGTAATCCCCGAACTGAGGCGGTGTTGCTGTCGTATTTGTATCGTCCAGCGGGTGGGCTGTCAGTTGCGGCTTCTCTCCTGCCGGGGTGGCCGTTTCGGGCTCGGAAATGCCCGATGTTGCGGCAGGGATAAAGTGCGCTGTGCTGGTGGCCTGGCCCAGCGCAAGGGGAGTACCGGCACCAGCCAGAGCTACCAGGGCGCAAGCTGTGCGTAGGGCCTGGGCACGCCGCGCAGGCCTCGTATTGTCCAATCGCGAAGTCATCGTCTCTCTCCTGATTTCATTCCCTGCGTGTGCTGGATAAAACCTAGGAGAAGCTGATGGTGACTACGACTGTGACCACCTGGTTTGGGACGGCGGAGACGGAAAGACCAGTCCGGCTGGTGAAGGCCGCATCAAATACAGTTACGCCGCTAGGAAGCGGTCCGCTTTGGTTGAAGCAGTTTGAGGCGGAGACGGTCGAAAGTGAGGATGATATGCAACCGACGAAATTGGTGCCGACTGCATTGATCTGTTCGGAAGTGGTCTCAGTAAAACTTCCCTGGAGCGTGACAGATTCCCCAGTGGGAGGGGTGGCAGCGTTGTTGGGGGGGGTGGCGGTATTTGTCAGCCCGGGAAAGCAGATAGGGGATCCATTGACATTGCACTCCCAGTATTGAATGACATTGGCATAAGCGCCGCCCGATGGGCCAGCCCCCAGCGTGCTTCCGGGCGCAATAGCGCATACGTTGGCGCACATACTGGTTCCTGTGATTCGTATGTCCATTCCGCCCCATGCAACCTGGCCAGCCAACAGTTGGGCAAGGACAACGTCGCCATTGCCCGGGGTAACGAGGGAGTTCTCAAACTCCGTTGCCGAGGCGACCGTTCCATCCGGGTTCTTGACGACGATCTTCCAGTGGCCGTGGATCTTGATGCCTTCGCTGCCCGGCTTCGCCGGCTTGGGCGACTCTTCCTCTTCAACGGCCGGCCTGGGAACAGCATGTGCAGCCGCCGGGGCGGCGACTAACGCGGATGCAACCGCTTTGGGTGAAGC
>PMWR01000526.1 GCA_003166055.1 Acidobacteriaceae bacterium | reverse complement strand
GCGTCAAACCCGCGCATGAAGCTCAGCGGCCCCGAGGCCTGCCCGCCGCCCGACAGCGTCTCCATCGAGCCGCGAATCGAGGACAGATTCGTGCCCGTCCCCGATCCCCACTTGAACAGCATCCCCTCGGTCTTCGCCAGCGTCAGAATCGAGTCCAGCGAGTCGTCCACCGAATTGATGAAGCACGCCGAGCACTGCGGATTGCGATAGCCAGTGGCGGAATACTTCACGCCACCCGTCGCCGCATCCCAGTGCCAGTTCTGCCCGTCGGAATCAGGCTCCAGACGGTCGCAGCCCACGTTGAACCACACCGGCGAATTGAACGCCACTTTCTGCGTCAGCAGCATGTGCGCCAGCTCGTCGTGAAACACCTGCGCATCGCCGGCCGTGGCAAAGTAGCCTCCCGCCAAACCCCAGTCGCGGATGGTCTCGACGACGCGCTCCACCAGTTGCCGCACCCCGGTCTCCCGCTCCGGCGTATCCATCTGCCCATGTAAATACTTCGAGGCCACAATGTTGGTCGCCGTCATCGACCAGTCCACAGGCACTTCGACATCCTTCTGCTCGAAGATCGAGTTGCCCTTGGTGTCGGTGATTGACGCCGTGCGCTTCTCCCACTGGATTTCGTCGTAAGGCGAAACGCCATCGGTAGAAAAACGCCGCGTAAAGTTCAGGCCCCGCTGGCTGTAAGGAGTCTGCTGTACGGTGGTGGAAGTCTGAAACTGGGCCTCATTCATATAAATCTCCTCGATTCGAAAAAACTGGCTAAAAAACCGGCCCGCCCGGCGCTCGGCAGCCTGGGAGGGGACACTTATTGGATGCTTGAAACAAAACCGGAAACGCGAAAGGGAAACTGCCGCGGGTTCTCTTCTCTTGAACGATCGCCGGCGGTCCTTCACGCCGGTTTCGTTACAATCCGTTTACAGCCGCAGATGAAAAAGTACCGCTGTCTGTGGTGGATGTCAACCACAAACCACAATATCTTGTATTTTCTTCACATTCCCAGCATCACGGTTCTAAACACGGCCATTTTCCTGTGGAAAGCTCAAATTAGCCACGCCGGACGCGCATTTCGCTGAGCAAAATTGCTCCAAAATCAATGCGAGTGCGCACGCCGTGTCCAACGCTTTCCGAATTTCAGCCTAGTCCCGCCGCCTCCGGCCCACAAGGCGCAGAAACAGTGCAGAATCGATGGATTTCTGTGGAGATGTGGAGATTTGGACGATTTCTATGCCAAGCGCGAATTCGGGAGTCCTTCCCGGCTCAAACCGGCCCTCGCGTGGGATCATCGCTGATGCAAAACGCGCAGAATGAGAATTCCGCCCGGCTTCAGCCGGTAAAACACCACATGCCGGCCTAGCTCGTGCCGGCGAAGACCCGGCCCGATTGCGTCGCAGGCTCGGCCCATCTCCGGGTTTCCCCCAAGCGTCTGGAAACAGGCATCGAGGCCCTGAGCGTACTTGATGGCCTGGTCCGCGCCCCATCTCTCAATCGGGTACCTGAAAATGCTTCTCAGGTCGGATTGTGCGGCCCCGGAGACGCTGAATTTAGGCAACTTCTTCAGCCTTCCCTGCCGCTAGCTCGTCGATATAGGCGTAAAGCCTTTCAAAGACGCCCTCCTCGGCGACTCCGCTGGCTTCTCCTTCTGCAATGGCTGCCCTCAGCATCGCCATCTTTTCCTCATACTCCCGCTCTTCCCGTTCCAGCAGGCGCAAGGCGGTCCGCATCACTTCGCTGGCATTGGCGTACTTTCCACCCTCCACCCTTGAAGCAACAAACTGGTCCAGTTCCTTGGTCAGGCTGACATTGCGGGTCGGCATAGGGCACCTCAGGCGGAGTATAGGCGCATTGGCAAACTTTGCCAATCTTACCCCTGACGAACTAGAACCCGCCCTGCGTCCTCAGGAAACACCCCGGCTGATAGGCTGTGAAAGTGACCGAACCTACCCATTCCGCACTGAACTGGAAACCCGTCCCATGCCCCGGCCCTGTCACCCTGCGCGGCCGCACAGTCACCCTTGAGCCCCTCCATGCCGAGCGGCACACCGGCGACCTCTGGCAGGCCATCCAGGGCCAGGACGAGGTATGGGACTGGCTCTTCGACGGCCCCTACCACTCCGAAGCCGATCTGCGCCAGACCCTCGAAGAGAAGCAGGCCGGAACCGGAGCGCTTTTCCTGGCCATTGTTCCCGTCGATACGGGTAAAGCCGCCGGTTACGCCAGCTTCATGCGCATCGAGCCGGCCCACGGCGTCATCGAGGTGGGCAACATTATGCTCAGCCCCGCGCTGCAGCGCACCACCGCCGCCACCGAGGCCATGTACCTGATGGCCAGCCACGTCTTCGACCACCTCGGCTACCGCCGCTACGAGTGGAAGTGCAACGCCCTCAACCAGCCCAGCCGCCGCGCCGCCTTGCGGTTTGGATTTACGTTCGAGGGCATCTTCCGCCANNGCCCCCGCCAATTTCGACGCCGACGGCACCCAGCGCAAGACTCTCCAGGATTTTCATTCAGTCTAGCTTCTGTTCCGCAGGCCTCACCATTTCGCGCAAAAGAAAACGCCGCCCATTTTCAGGCGGCGTTTTCTCTTGTTTCAAAGACAGGGATCAGTTGCTATCCCTTGGACTCAATCCTCATTCCATAGAACG
>PMWR01000013.1 GCA_003166055.1 Acidobacteriaceae bacterium | reverse complement strand
CGCATCCGCTATTCCGGGAGTTTGTGCGGGCGAGTTATAAGAATCGCGGGTCGCGGAAGAATTCGGAGACAACGCAGGAAGTGACGCGGGCGTAGATTTTCGTTCTATCGTTTGGTCGTCTCCCAGGCCCCAAGGGCGGGACCTGGGCCCCCGCGAGAGACTCCATCTGTTGAACATCTAATATTTCACTCCATTCGGAGGAATATATGGAAAATCAAACCGCTCCACCACGCGTCGAGAAAAATGACGATCCCGATTATCCGATCTGGTTGCTCGGCGATTCGCCCTCCGTCAATTATCCAGATCTCACGCCACTGGACCCAACGCATCCAAGCCGACACACAATCTGGACGCCGATCCTGGATGTTATTCAACGCCATTTGTTCCTTGAGCGCGGGCAGCGATTAGACGACAGTAAGTTGTTCATTCGAAATGCGGTCAGCGACTATAGACACAAATTAGAAAAACCAAAAACCCTTGGGGCGGAGATTGCGAAGTTTCAAGATAAACAAGTAGAGGAGATTAAAGAGTTGCGAGAACTGCTAAATAGGCCAAACAAGCCCAGGCCTCTTCTCGTACTCTGCTTCGGAGAATTTGCCTATGCGTGTGCTCTCCGGACGCAGCAGGAAGTGAAAGAAATTCTGCGTCCGCAAGATTGGAACAAATGGGGGATTCGGGGGCTGAGCCGGGAATTCAAGGTAAGAATTGATGACGTTCAATTGGGTAGGGTGACGTTGCTTCCGCTGCTGCACGCATCGGTCGCTCTGAGTTTTCAGGATGCCAGCAGAAATTTTTCCGGCGGGGGCGGCAATTATTTCGAATACGTCGGTAGGGAAATCGCTGATAAGTTGATTCTCCACAGCCAGCATCCCAGGCTCACTGAGCTCTGGCTACCAGCGAAACGGGAAGGCACGGCATCAGAGTAAGCCGATTCGCGGTGGGCGGCCCAGGTCCCGCTGTTGGAACCCTGGATTGAATCATTCAACTAAGCAGCACGGCCCCCTTCGCCTTTCCCGCCAAACCACGATCAAAGGTGACGAGCGTCGGGTTTGCGGCCTCCCTATAGGCGCATGGCTGGGAACCTCTCTTGGGGTCCGCGCATCCCCCGGTCGAATTCGACCGGAGCGCTGGCGGGGACGGTGTAATGTTCGGTGTTGAGCATGGCGGTTCTCCCTAGTTGTAGATGTATGCGAACAGCTGTTCTTGCGTGTTGGAGACGTTGTCGGCTTCGTATTGGAACGTGCCGTCGTGGTTGACGGTAAATCGGATGGAGACTGGAGTCATCACGTTGGCATTCTGCGTATAGACGTGATTAATGCATGCGCTTTCCGGGGTGCCTAGCTGAAGGATTTGTTGCTGTACATCCATTTCTTTCTTGTTCAGGTCGGTATAGTTCTGACCATGGTCGCCCTGGCTGTACATAACACTGTCTTCGTGCTGTAGTTCCGCCAGTTGAGCTTTGAGCGATGCTTTTTGCTCCTCGATGTTCTGAAATGGAGCTTGTCCGGCGAGAGAACCGCAGTACTCGGCAGACTTTTTTACAGCAGCTGTACAAGCTGCGTTGGCTGAACAGCTTAGTTCAAGTCCGCTGGTAAACTTGGAAAATGGAACTGTACCGTCAAACTCGACAACGGTGACGCCTTTGTCGGTTGTGAAGGAAGTCCACTTACCGTTCTGGAAGGTATGGTCTATTGCCTGGCCAATGGTGGTCGTCTTGTTGACTTCCATGTAGCCGGAGCGGACGATGTTGGTCGGAGAAGGAGCGGGTGCAGGGGCGGCGGTTTCATGGCAACCGGTGAATAGGCCTGAAAGGCTCAAGGCTAAAAAGATGACGGATTTGGGTTTCATGGTGATTCTCCTGATTGAGATTCAGTGGAGGGTTGGGGGGAGAGGGCATCCCGCCCGGGAATCGCTTCTGTTGTCAGGAGCAGAAACAGGCTCAACTGCGCATCGCTGCAAAAATACCAGGATTTGAGGAGGATCGGACGATTCGTACCATCGATCTGCGGCTTCGTGATGGATGTGGGCGGGGTAGTTGAGCGCCAGCCACACATTCACATCAGGGAAAACCGATGAGGTCATAGATTTGCTCATTACTGATGACGAGTTTGCCGGCGCGGGTGGAAGCAATCACTGGGTGCTTGAACCGCTTGACTCGCGTTGGAGCCTCAGGCTCACTCTCCAATACCTTGTCGATACCGCGCAGTACGATTTCATCGACAGAGGTACCCTCATGCTTCGCCTTGGCCGATAACCGGCTGAACTTGTTGTCCGGAATGTCCAAAACGGTCTGCATACAGCGAATGTACCACAGGAGCTCACGCTCCCGGGTCGCCTCCCCCTATGGTGTGGTGATCCTGTTAGAAAGGTCGGGGGCGATAAGGCGGAAGTGCTTCTCATTCCAGGTATAGATATGCTGGGCGTCGACTTTTCGGGCGCAGGCCAGCAGGACAGCATCGAAGACGATGCCACCCCCGAGCCCCATCTGAGCGACGGTGCGAATCGTGGCTGCATACTCATCCGCGCCTAGTGGGACGACAGTCAGTCTGGCGGCAATCTGTTCGACAATGACGCCGGCAAATTGGGGACGTACTTTTTTCCCACCTGGGAAGCGAGAGAGAACGGCGTAGACCTCGGCAAGTGTGTGCGCACCACACGCCGAATTCGACGGAGTAGCACTGGAAAGAAGGGCACGACTCTCTGGGTGGCGCGGATCTGTCGCGTCGCTGGCGGCAATCAGCACCGACGTATCAAAGAAAAACTGGATGGGGCCATTCATGGCTCTTCAGAGAGCCCGGCGACGTAGCGCATGCGCCGTTCCCGCTGTTCATCGATCATTGCATTGACATCATTCTTGTCGAGGCGCGGACCGCCGGTTATTACCCACAATCCATCGACCATTTCCAGCCTGGGCTCGGGTAGATCTTGCTCCAGCACCAGCGAGTCGCCGGAACGCTCGACCTTGAGCCGTGTTCCCGGCGTCAGATGCAACTCATCCCTGAGCTTTTTCGGGACCACGATGCGGCCGGCCTTGTCGATCTCGACAATGGTATTCATAATGCTATTTTACCATTTAAAATGGCATTTTGTGTAATTTCGCCGCCTTTTGTGATCGATTACCTCTCGAATTTGAACGTGCGTTCCATCCTTGACAAAGGCATGTGGCGGGCCTATCTTTCCCTCTGTTTTGTGAACGAGGTACTGGACACCATGGCGTACTT
>PMWR01000429.1 GCA_003166055.1 Acidobacteriaceae bacterium | reverse complement strand
TTAATGATGGGATACTTCTTGGTCGCGTCGAAATGCGTGGGCTTGAACATCAATCCATACAACTCCGTCTTACCGTCTCGAGCCTTCACGGTGATCGGCGTTGGCGGAACCCATCCATACGCAAGCAGCTTCGAGATATCCTGCTTGCCGACCTCCATCACCGTCTTGCCGTCGCTGCTACGAACCACGGTGGTCTGCGGCTCGGTCGGTGTAGACCACGAATCAACAAAGTAATGGCCATCCGATGAAACCTTGATGTTATGGTCCGCATTCTCGGGAGTCAGCAAACGCTGCCCTGTGCCGTCGAAATGGATGCTATAGAAATGTTCGAAGTATGGATCGCGGCCCGGTTCCTCGCCCACTCCGACAAAGTAAATCGTTCGCGCATCTTCGTCGACATGCAGCACCTGTGTAACATTGCCCGGCCCATGGGTAATCTGATTCTTGAGCTTGCCTGTAGCAAAATCGTAGAGATAAAGATTGCCCCAGTCATCGCGCTCGCTGAACCACAGGATCTCGTTCGATTTCGGCAGGTAATGCCAATTGATCTTTCCATTTCCGCTCTCGTAGAACTTCGCGGTCGTCTCGCCCATCACATCCCGCACATCCCCGGTCGCTGTATCGGCAACCCGCACCCACTCCTGTTTGTGATCGCGAGAGGTCGAAACGAATACCAGTTTTGATCCGTCGGGGCTCCATTCGTTGTCATCCCATGTGGTTCCGTGGCAGGCAATGTCGTCGCACAAAGTTGACCGGTGTTGATCGGGCGGCATCTTGAGCCGAACAATTTTATGCGAGGCCACATCGATGACCACCCGCTCAATCATCGTGACATCCTTGTCGCCCACGAGCGGATACTTCCACGCCTTCAGCTCCGGGTGGCCATTCGTAACCGGCACCAGGTACATCTCGCCCGTCTTCCGCTGATCCTGCTGGAATGTCGCTATCTTCTTTGAGTCCGGAGACCAGATCAGAATGGCCGCATCCGAGTGTTTCCAACCTGCATTGTCGGTCGCATAGCCGTAATCCTTGACACCATCGGTCGTAAGCTGGGTCTCAGTCCCTGTCGCCAGGTCCCGCACCCAAAGATTCCAGTCGCGCACGAATGCGCCCAATTTCCTGTCCGGCGAAATTGCCAGCGGAGGATGCTTCTCGGCATGGCCACCGGACTTTCCGTCCGCGTCCTCCGGCAGACTCCGCTTGCAGGTATCATCCGCCCCTAACGTGCAGTGATAGGAGTTTCCCGAGACAGTCAGTTCCAGCGAACCGCCCCCATCCGTGAAACTAAACTCGGAGATCGTCAGATGCCTGGGATCGTCCTTGATAGCGCCCTTCGAAGCCTCACTCAGCGCCGCCGCAAGCTTTTCCTGATCGAAAGCAGGCACACGCGTTCCCTTTGCCGGATCGACCAGCACATACGTTGTTCCATGGTCATCGACATCGCGGAACCAGAAGCGCCCATCGTCCAGCCACTGCGCCCGCACCACGCCTTTGACCGCGAGAGGATTCACGTTGTAATTCATGAACCGCTCGGCCTCGGCGTAGTCCTTTGTTGTGTACTGCCGCGGCTGCTGCCCCAGGCCAGTCGCACTGCACAGGCTCAATGCGGCGAAGACTAACCCAGCCGCTCTAAAGCACGCTTCATTCATTCTGAACATTCTGCCGATTCCTTTGCTTGCTTCGTGTTTCTTGCGAGGGATAGCTAATGGGGATCAAGTCAATTGTTTGTGCTCTTGCCGGGTGTGAAGCCATTGTAAATCGATCGAGCCCGCAGCCAATGAGTCTCCAGCCAAATACGACGATCTTCGGCGCCAACTTCCTATGCGGCGCCATTCCCTATCGCACAAACCCCTGCCACGCGCCATTCCATAGCCGCGCAATCCCACGCGGGTTCGAGGGCGCGTCCGTCGGCTGGATGATATTCGAAGAACGGCGCACCCCTTGCGATGCAACCTCACCTGCAACTAAAGAACGCCCTTCGAGCGAGTGTTTCAACAAAGTTGCGGAATTCATTTTTCAGGATTCCTTTCGCGCTGAAAAGCTGTAGCATGCATTGCGGGCCGGATCGCTCATTATTTCGCGGCGCAATACTCGTCCTGGAAGCCACAGAATTGTCGCGACCGCGGCGAAGCTCTGTCGAATCCATGATAGCCGAATTGCTTCGACGCATATCGCTGATCGAGTTGATGATTCTGAGGGATGTCAAGTCATCCTGCGCCTGCGGTGCTTGAGTTACCTGGCAAAAATGATCTTCGGGCACATGGCGTGTACACCCACGTTCCCATCCACAAGCTGCGTAATGTCCACATCGACGGCCACGCTGGTGAGCATGTAGGCCTCATCGCGGCTCAGGTGCTTCTGTTCAACCAGAAAGTCGATCATGTCGCGCACCGCAAGCGTTGTAGCTTCTTTCAGGTCGGGACTGAACCCCATGCTGATGTAACTGGTCGGCGTCTCGGCCCGCGGCCACAGCAGATGCTGGTCCTTGTGGATGACAAATCGAAATGTCCCCGACAGAAACGTCTCCATGGCGGTGATGTCCACCTCGCCATTTCCCTGCCCCGCGTGCCCATCGCCCACTTCAAACAGCGCTCCCTTCGCATTGACTGGAATGTACAGCGTGGTGCCCGCAACCAGTTCCTTGTTGTCCATGTTTCCCGCGTGCATCCATGGCGGAGCGCTATCGATCCGGCCTGCCGACTCAGGCGGCGCCACGCCCATGCTCCCGAAAAACGGATGCAATGGAATCTCAATTCCCGGCGCAAAGTGGGCAATCATTTTTTCGCGATCCAATGGAATGATCTTCCTGCGGCTGTAGGGATAATCGTTGGGTAGAAATCCGCGCCCTGCCGCAAACCCGTTGCACGCGAAAGGCACATCGATATCGATCTTCAAAATGTCCACTTCGAGCACATCGCCGACCTCAGCTTCGGCGATCGCAACCGGACCGGTAAGAATATGGCCGCCGGGGCCTTTGTCNNCTTCGAGCCGTTCCGTCGAGCCGCAGGTCGACAGCGTCTGGATTCGCACCGTGTCTCCGGAATGAACCGTGAGCGCCGGCTTGGCCTTGGCCGAATAGTAGCCCCAGACAACCGTTGTGGGCGACGCGGGCAGCGTCGCAGTCGGCGCCTGGCCAGCCGCCAGAACAACGCACAGGAACGGCGCCGCTGCCAGAACAAAATGTTTCATTGAAGACTCCCGCTTCGAGGTAACAATATCCTACCAGCCGATTCGGAAGCCGGTTTCCGGCAGTCAAAACAATGGTCTTCTAAAGAATCGCTCCGGCAACCGCATGCAGCGGCAGAATCCTGTCCACGCCACCCAGTTTGATAGCCTCTTTGGGCATGCCGAAGACCACGCAGCTTGCCTCGTCCTGCGCGATCGTCGCGGCGCCGGCCTGCTTCATTTCAAGCATGCCGCGTGCGCCATCATCCCCCATTCCGGTCAGAATAACACCCACTGCATTCCGTCCGGCATAACGCGCAGCGGAGCGGAACAGCACATCCACCGANNCGCTTGAGCAGCAGATGGTGATTCCCCGGCGCAATCAGCGCTCGTCCGCGCAGTACAGTGTCGTTGGTCGCGGCCTCTTTCACGGTGATGTTGCACAAGCCGTCCAGCCGGTCGGCGAAAGCGCGCGTGAACAGTTCCGGCATATGCTGCACAATGACGATGCCCGGAGTATCCGCAGGGAGCGCTTCGAGCACAGACTTGAGCGCCTCGGTGCCACCGGTCGAGGCGCCGATGACCACCACCTTCTCTGTTGTCTCGGCCATGGCATGCGTAGCGGGAGAGAGAATTGCGTCGGCGGTGAGTTTGGGCTCGACCGTGTGGCATGGCCGGAGAGTTCGCAGCTTTGCGGACGCCGCGGCCTTCACGGCTTCGCACAGCAGTACACGCGAGTCTTCAAGAAACTGCTTGGTTCCCAGTCGCGGTTTGGTAACAATTTCCACCGCGCCGTATTCCAGGGCTTTGAATGTGCTTTGCGCACCTTCGTCAGCCAGGCTCGAACAGATCACCACCGGAATTGGATGCTGCGACATGATCTTCTTGAGAAACGTGAGCCCGTCCATGCGCGGCATCTCGATATCGAGCGTGATCACGTCCGGAACTTGCTCGCTGATGCGCTCGGCTGCAACAAACGGATCTCCGGCGGTGGCAATCACTTCGATCGCAGGATCGGACGAGAGCACCTCGCTCAGCGTACGGCGAACGACTGCGGAATCGTCTACGATCAAAACGCGAATCCTCGGTATGCCCACGGCCGCCGCCTCTCTGCCCTTGTGCCTTTCACCTATTGAGTTCTGTGTCACATATCAGGCAAGGCGCCTGAGCAGTACTTCTCCTGACTCTGTGTTGAACTCGATATGAATGCCGGAAGTGCCTCCCAGACTTGACGCAGACACCGCGAAGCCTTCGTCCCCGAGCACTTTGAGTGCGCTTTCGCAGTTCAGCCTGCCTACCGTTGGCCGCGATGAGCGATCGTCAAATATCAGAACGTCACCGCCGCCGAAGAGCTTCACTTCGATTTCCCTGCGGCTGGCCCCCAGGGTGTCGAACTGCCGGGCCAGATCGCGAATGGTGAAATCGACATACCGCCGGCCAGCGGCCAGACTCGGCTTTACCGCCCCCCTCGACGGATAACTTGGCAGCATGGGATGGCACAGCGCCGCGACGCCCAACCGGGGAACGCGAAACGTGACTCCGACACAGGAGCCGAGCACCGTCCGCAGAATCGCAGGTTCCGATACCAGATGCGACTCCCCGGGTTGCACGTAGACTTCCAAAACCAACCCGTCAGGTTCCGGCATCTTTCCTCCTGTAAAGGGCTGGAGCCACTGGAATCAATGGAAGATCCATTTCGTGCAGTGTTTCGGCGTGACCGACAAACATGTACCCGCGCGGCGCCAGATGACTGGACAGCTTCCTGAGAATGCGCTCCTGAGTAGGACGGTCGAAATAGATGATGACGTTGCGGCAAAAAATCGCATCGGCCTTCTCGACCAAACCAAAGTCCGCATCCATGAAATTCAACCGCCGAAATTCGATGAGCCGGCGCAACTCCGGCACCACACGCACACGATCGGAACTGGGATCGCTACTGCGCATGAAGTACTTGCGCCTGAGCGCGGAGAGCACAGGACTCACGACTCCATCGGAATAAACTCCAAGCTCCGCCTTGGCCAGCACGGTCGTGGAAATATCTGTCGCCAGTATCCTGAAGCGGAAGCCGGGATGCGTCAGCACATATTCGCTGAGCACGATCGCCAGCGTGTAGGGCTCTTCCCCCGTCGAGCAGCCCGCGCTCCAGATCAACAGTGGCCTTCCGCTCTCGTTGCGCGCCGTCAGATCGGGCAGCGCCTTCTGGACCAGAAACTCGAAATGCCCAGGCTCGCGAAAGAAATCAGTCTTGTTGGTGGTCACCACATCGATCAGGTGAACAAGCTCTTCCTTCAGCCCCTCGCGCCCGAACAGGTAGTCGCAGTACTTGCCGTAGGTCTCGAGATCGAGAACTTTCAGCCGCCGATTGAGCCGGCCCTCGAGCATCGTCTGCTTTTCGGGACCGAGGCGAATCCCCGCTTCCCGATAGATCAGCTCGCAGACCCGCGTGTAGTCCCTGCTTGAAATCGATTGCTCATGAGTAATCATTCTGTGAACGGAGCGCGATTCGCACTCAGTTTCCTCCTTCACGCCGCCACTTCCACAAGTTGCTTGTTGGACTCCTGCCCGCGCACCACCGCAAGCTCCTCGGCGGAGAAGACGCGATCGATGTCCAGGATCATGATGAACTGGGTGTCGCGCTTTCCCATCCCCTTGATGAAGTCTGTCCGGATTTGTGTTCCGATGCGCGGGGCCGGCTCAATCTGATCCGGCTCCAGGTCGATCACCTCTTCGACAGAATCGGCAAGCGCGCCGATCACTGTCGATTCGTTGTCCAGCAGAACCTCAACAACAACAATGCAGGTGTTGCGCGTGCTCTCTGTCTTCGACATCTCGAAGCAGAGCCGCAGATCGACAACCGGAACAACGCTTCCGCGCAGATTGATGACCCCAGCCATAAAATCAGGCGTCCTGGGGATTGCCGTGATCGTAGTCAGATCAAGCACTTCTCTCACCTTGGCCACATCGGTGGCGAAGATCTCGTTGCCGAGCTTGAAGGTGAGGTACTGCCGTGTCTCCGTGATTTCCGTAACGCTCATGCTTCTGCTCCTTTCGCATCTTGAAGACTGGAGCGGCCCTCCTGCCCGGAGAACCGCTCAGTGCCTAAGCCGCACGGCAAGAGTTCGCCCATGCGGCAAGCGCCCGGTCAGTAACGCTCGAACTCTCCGTCGAGCTCATCGTGTTTGTCCTTGAGCCGGAGACTGACTCCGCTCTTCGCCGCCGCTCTTTGATTCGCCGGCGCGGTGTTGCCGCTCGGCTTCCCTGCCCTTGCCGGCGCGGCCTGCGAAGGTCTCCTGCTTTTCGCGCCTGCGCCGCTCCTCACCGGTGCCCCGTCTTCGTCGCCCGTGTGGAAGAACGCCAGTGCGCTGACCAGTTGGTCCGACTGGCCGGTCAGCTCCTCGGTGGTCGAAGCCATCTCCTCCGACGCGGAAGCGTTCTGTTGAATGACCTGCTCCAACTGTTGCAGCGCCTTGTTGATCTGCTCGGCGCCCGTATCCTGTTCTTTGCTGGCGGCGCTGATCTCCTGCACCAGTTCCGCCGTGCGCTGAATGTCCGGCACCAGTTTGTCCAGCATCTCGCCGGACTTCTCCGACACCTTCAGCGTGTTGGCGCTGAGCTGGTTGATTTCCCCGGCCGCCTTCTGGCTGCG
>PMWR01000112.1 GCA_003166055.1 Acidobacteriaceae bacterium | reverse complement strand
TCTGGTACTGGCGGGTGATGAGGGCGCCGCGGCGGGCGCTGGCGGTCCAGCAGACGTCGCGCAGATCGTCGCCTTCGCGGTAGTCGCGCAGGCTCTCGAAGTCGCGGCCGAGGCCTCGCTGGCGGGCCTGGCGGAGCTGGAGATCGATCTGGCGGCTGCGGGCGAGGAAGATCTGCTGCTCCTCACCGGTGCGCAGGGCGGGGTAGACACGGACGGTCTGGGTGAGCGGGGCGCGGGCCCAGCGTTCGGCGAGGCCGAGGGGTGAGCGGTAGCGCACGTAGAGCCAGCCGGTTTCCCAGTCGCCGCGTTCGCCGGGTTCTACGCGGTAACGGATGGAAGCTGGCACGCGCGGGAAGGCGGTGATCCGGTGCGTGGCGGGCTGGGCAACCAGGGCCGGGGGAAGGTCGTCGACCAGGCGGCAATCGACGATCATGGGGCCTTGATTCTCGATGGTGAGCTCGATCTCGGTTTCGGAGTCGAGGGCCGGGGCGTTGGACCAGGAGCGGCCGGCGGTGAGCTGGGCGGCGCGGGGCAGGCGCAGGCCGTCGAAGAGGGCAGCGAGCAGGACAAGGAATTCGAAGGCGACCATGGCCCAGATGAGGCGGGCATCCCAGAAGGCGGGAACGAGCAGGAGAATGCCGGCGATGAACAGGCCGATGGACCTTGGCGTGAGGCCAAAGGCCATGCGGCGGCGGCGCTCGCAGGCGGCTCGGATGGGCACGGGATGGAGGGAGGGGGAAATCATTGGGACTCAATGGGCAGATCGAGAGCAAAGGCCAGAGAGCGGTTTAGTTGCCTTATCTTCGCAGCCCGGAGGCTTCCTACGAAGTTGGTCAATACGGATTTGTGAAAACTCACAAGGCTGTCACAATGTATCCAGCTTTCATGCTTGAGACCATCTTCCGGGCCGACTGAAACCTGAGTTGTAAGCCCCTCTCCTTCTGTGAAAATGGGCGCGCAGATGACGCTCGGAAAGCGCGATTCGATCAGCTTTTGGCGGCTTACGATCACATAGACCCGCTGCCGCTTCAGATCGCCGGGCGGCCTGGATACACGGTAAAGATCGCCTCTGTTCATTGTGGTTCCTTCCAGGGAATTGCATCAATGCCAACCATCCTGATTGACTATCGCGATCATTGAACGGTGGAGTCCGCGGCGTGCCAATGCTTACACGATTCCGTGTATTTTGCGACAGAAGGAGTATAAGGTGCCGTCAGGAAACGAAACACGACCGCCGTTTCTAGCAGGTCTTCGTGTGCGGGAAGGCAACGGGAATTGCGTTGTGTCAATGACTTTCATCTTGGATGAGGTCAAAGTACAAGGCATCCTGGTCTCCGAGCACGTCTTCCATTTCGCGATTCAGATAATCGGCATTGGCG
Organism: Acidobacteriaceae bacterium; assembly: GCA_003166055.1. The sequence goes on along the minus strand of PMWR01000112.1, from coordinate 2,843 downwards.
TTGATCAGTTCCAAATCCCGCTGCCCAGCCGCCTCTCGTTCCTCGTCCCGAAGGTGATCGCGCAGCACCCTTTCGATGTAGGCCGAGCGAGAAGCGCCTTCGCCGATCATCCTGTCGATTTGAACGAGAAGCGGCACGGAGAGTGTTATCGAAGTCTTGGCCTTCATCCTTACCTCCACCATACCACCTTCATACTGCCTTCAATACTACTCTCATACTACCTTTTCTTCAACTATCTGTTCATTGACGCGGTACCGGGACGGCGGCGATTACGTCGGTCAGGACGCGATCGGCGTCAAAGCCTTCGAGCTCGGCTTCGGGTTTGAGCATGACGCGNNCGGCCATCGAAGGCGGCGGTGGCCTGGGCTACACGCATGAGGCTGATGGCGGCGCGGGGGCTTGCGCCTAATAACAGCGTGGGCCACTCGCGGGTGCGGCGGGCGAGGGCGAGGATGTAGGTGTAGAGCTCGGGCTCGATGCGGATGGAGCGCACTTCGGCACGGGAAGCGGCTAGCAGGCCCGCGGGGATGGGCACGATGGAGACATCGTCAAGGATGCCTGCGCCTGTGCCGGCGTGGTGGCGCTCGAGGATTTGCAGCTCTTCGGCTTCGGAGGGGTAGGCGACGCGAATCTTGAGAAGGAAGCGGTCGAGTTGCGCTTCGGGCAACGGGTAGGTGCCTTCGAAGTCGACGGGATTCTGGGTGGCGAAGACGGTAAACCAGGCGGGGAGTGGGCGGCGGATGCCGTCGCTGGTTACCTGGCGCTCTTCCATGCACTCGAGAAGCGCGGCCTGGGTGCGGGGCGGCATGCGGTTGATCTCGTCGACTAAAAGCAGATCGGTGAAGACGGGGCCGGCGTGGAAGCTGAAGCTGTCAGTACCGGGGCGCAGGATGGAGGTGCCGAGGATGTCGGCGGGCATGAGGTCAGGCGTTGCCTGGACGCGCTGGAAGCCGAGGCCGAGCAGGCGGCCCAGAGCTTTGACGATGAGCGTCTTGGCGATGCCGGGTACGCCTTCAAGCAGGGCATGGCCCTGGCAGAGGACCGCGATCAGGACTTCCTCGATGGCCCCAGACTGGCCGGAGATGACATTGCCGAGCTCGCCGCGGGCGTGGGCTATGAGTTGGTTGGTGGCATTGAGGCGGTCCGCGCCATTAATTCCTCGATCTGTTGTTTCCGGGACGGATGTTGGATTTGTTTCCTCGCTCATGAAGCCCTTTCCTGCTGATTGGGATGAATGTTTTCGGATTTCGGGAATTGGCTGCCGGGCTTGCCGGCATCTTGAAGCTGCTGCTGGTGCGTGTGGAGGGTCTGGATCAGCTTGAGCGCATGGCGCGGCTCGACGGTCTCGCTCCAGGCAGCATCTTCGCAGGCGGCCAGGTCGGCTTCGAGGCTGGCGTCGGCGGTGGGAAAGCGGCGGCGAATTGCGGCGGACAATTCGGCTGAACCCATGCGGACGCTGCGCAAGCCGCAGAGCCTGAGCGAATGGCGGCGAAAGCGTTCCCAGGCGATGGCGACGGCCGTGGAAGAGGCTCCGGCGTTGCGGTAGAGCGAGCCGAGCGCCTCAAGGAACTCGATGGGCGTGGCGCGGGCCGGGGCGGGAAGATCGCGCACCGGGCCGCTGCGGCGGCTGTAGCTGAAGACGATCAAGATTCCCAGAATCGCGACGGCGATCCACAGGGTGTACCAAGCGGGGCCGGCGGCATAGCTCCACGTGGAACGGATTTCGCCGTGAAGGGACTCGTCCCAGTAGAAACGATGGCCCTCGCGGGGTCCGAGCGAGTTGAGGAAGAGGTCGAGATTGTGGGCGCGGGAGAGCGAGCCGTTTTCAAGCGGAGTGGAGCTGGCCCACCAGACGACGTGGCCCTTTTTCCAGTCGTACTCGACGACCGCAGGCTGGCCGGCGCAACTGTACTCGATGCGGTGGGTGGGATTGCCGGCGTTCCAGGCAGCCTGGGGAACCATCCAGACCTCGCCTGAGTTGGAAAGCGAGTCGAGCCCTTCGGGTTGCAACTGGCAGGCGGCAAAGTTGAACTCGGTGGGGACGGCGGTGGCTTCGCCGGGCAGGATGAATCCGCCGCTGAAGCCGGTGGAGAGCACGCGCCCGCCGCGGTCGAGAATGGTGCGGATGGCCTTGATGTCGCTGGGCTCGCGGGTGAAGGGCTGGGCGAAGATGACGACGGTACTGGGGCCTGCTTCGGCGGCTAGTTCGGGAAGAGGGCGTTCCCAGCGTTCGATGGAATAGCTGGAGCGGAGCAGCGTTTCGTAGGCGGCGCGGGCGCCGTGCTGGCCGGAGAGATAGCTGGAAGGCAAGGGGTTGTTGTTGTCGTTGGCGCCGGGGAGGAGGAATCCGGTAAGGACGGCGAGAGCGAGGCCGATGCCTACGCACCAGAGGAGGAGTTTGCGGTCTTTGGCGTCGAGGGAGGAGAGGAATTTCATTCGGCGCCGCCTCTCGCTGGGGTTGTGGACGCGGTGTTTCCGGAGATGAGCGCGGCGGCGAGTTGTTCGGCGCGGCGGTAGTCGCTTTCGGCGGCGGCGCGGCCGCCGTACCAGGTGCGCTCGAAGCTGCCGGTGAGCGTGGCAAGGCTGGGCTTGCGCGGGTCTTCGGGAGCTACGAGGGCGAGGTATTCACGGGGGGTGCGGGCGCGGTCGGCGGGCCACAGGCGGCGGGATTCAAGGCGGGAGATGGCTGCCCAGTAGACGAAGTGGATGGCCTCACGCCAGAGTCCGGCGGCGGCGGCTTTGCGGGCGTCTTCGAGCCAGAGTTGCCAGTCACGGGCTGAGGCGGCTCCAGCGGCTGGGCCTTGATCTTCAGGGACCAGCCGGATGCGCCAGCGGCGCTCCAG